>DWVT01000109.1 GCA_019120075.1 Candidatus Mediterraneibacter excrementigallinarum | reverse complement strand
AATAGATATCAGTGATTCTAATTTTATTTTCAATTTTTTTTAAAACACTCTTCATTATTTATTTCTCCAAATCTTATTCAAAGTTTATCCGCTCTTCTTCTATTACTAATGGTCTATGCATTACTCTTTGGTTTATATTCATAATATATTCCCCTAATAAACCTATAAAAAACAATTGAACAGACCCAATGAAAAACATTCCAATCACCATCGGAGCTGTCCCCGCTGAAAAGCTTTCCCAGTATATTAGTTTTAAAACAAGATAAATAAGACCGATCAGAAAACTTATCCCAGCACAGACAAATCCACCTAGAACAGCTATTCTAAGACCCACCTTAGTGTACGATGTTATGCTCAACATTGCAGCATCATAAAGGGAATACCAGTTATTATGAGTTTTTCCGGCCCTTCTCTTTGGCTGCTCATATTCAATTTCTTTCCGTTTATAACCAAACTCCGCCACGATTCCTCGGATAAATGGGATTGGATCATCTAGCTCTCTAAGCAGCTGAATAAACGACTTATCATAAAGTCCAAAGCCAGTAAAATGCTCGATCATTTCGACATCGGACATTTTCTTAATCAAACGATAATAGACCGTTCTCAGGAAATAAATGAATCCATTCTCTTTACTGGATGTTTTTATACCGCTTACAATTTTATATCCAGCTTCCCATTCTTTAACAAATTTAGGAATCATTTCTACAGGATCCTGAAAATCACAGCACATTGTAATCGTACAGTCTCCTGTAGTCTGACACATGCCATAATACGGAGAATTAAATTGTCCAAAATTTCGCGCATTTAGTATTGCTTTAATACGCTTATTCTCTGCGCATAATTCTCGAAGATAAATTCTCGTTTTATCTGTGGAACAGTTATCAATAAATAACAATTCATAATCATATTGAGACAATTCTTTTTCTAAAATATCCGTAACAGCATATGCAATAGGTTTTACGTTTTCTTCCTCGTTATAACAAGGAATCATTACACTGATCTTTTTCATTTCCCATGTTCCCTTTTCCACCACTCGAAAGTCAGATTTATGCCTTCCTCAAAAGAATATTTACATTGATAATGTAAATCACTTTCTAAATCTGTAGTATCTGCACACAAATACATCACTTGCTTCTCCGAATAAGGTATCTTTCCCAATTCCACTTTTCCATCAGGTGCTACACATTTCCTCAAAATTTCAATATACTCAGCTAATGGTTTTGCTGTCCCGCTCCCTAAACAATAGACTTTCCCATTAAGTCCCTTTTCAGCGAGGAGATACATAATGTTTGCGGCATCTTTTGAAAAGAGATAGTCCCACATCTGTTCACCTTTTGTAAATGCAGGTCTATCACCATTCACCAAACCTCTTATCGCAGACATTATCATTGTATTTTCGCCATCATATGGGCCATATACACTCAGTATTCTCGTCCAGATATGACGAATCTCGTATCGGCTGCATACAGCTCTACTCATCAAACCGGCGCATAATTTCGCCATTCCATATCCATTTTCCGGATTCACAGGAGTTGTAGGCTTCAATATTCCCTCTACACGACCATACTCTGCCTGTGATCCTGCCCCTATGAAGGTCGTACAGCCAATGTCATTTGCTGCTTCAACAGCATCTAAAGTATACTGGATATTTTGATTCTGAAGATACATATCATTTCTGGCCGCTCCTACTGTCCCGGACCAGGCAAAGTGATAAAATACATCACACTTATCTTTAATCTTTTCCGGCAATTTCTTCAACTGGCTTATATCGCATTCTACCACATTCACATAATGGCTTTGAGGAATTCTGCCAATTCTGGTCGAGCCAGGGCGGCACACGGCATATACCTTAATTTTTTTCTCGATCAGTTTTTCTATCAGAGCAATTCCGATTGCCCCTGTCGGTCCGGTGATCACCACTCTATTCATACTCAGTCTTCCTTATATATAAAGTTAAATCTTCCGGTGAGTCTGCAATATACAATGGCTTTGACTGTAGCAGTTCATTTTCCGTCCCATATCCATAGGAGACAGCGACCGCTGATATGCCACATTGACAAGCACCTCTTATATCCTGAGACTTATCCCCTATCATCAGAATTTCATCTTTATTATCCATCTGATAAGTATCGAGCAAGTATTGGATTACTTCACTTTTTTTACTTCTTGTATTGTCAAGATTACTTCCAGCAATACCCCTAAAATATTGATCAATATTCAGATAAGAGACTATCTTTTCTGTAAAATCCGTTGGTTTTGAGGTGGCTATGAAAAGGTGATAGCCAGACTCTTTTAATGTGTTTAGCATTGACTCTATGCCCGTGTATAATTCAACATTATAGATACCTTTCTCTTTGTAGTATTCTCGAAAGATTTCTACCGCATTATCTGCATCATTTTCACTCATATTATAGGCATCAACAAAAGCTTTCTTTAACGGAGGACCTATAAACGATCGCAATTTATCCATATCTGCTTCATTGATTTCCAAAATCTTTAATGTATGAATGATCGACTCCATAATTCCATTTTGAGAATCAATAAGTGTTCCATCCATATCAAACAAAATGTTCTGGTACTTTTTCATTGTTTTTACTGTTCCTTAAATAGCGGAATAAGCATATTTTCTTCAAACTCTTTTTCATCCAGCGGCGGATTCATGTACTCCAATGGTTTAGATTCCATTTGTCCGTCTTTTCTCTTATAAGAAACCTGTTTGGGGCGTGCTGTAAGTCCAATCGGCGTAAACACTTCGCAAATAACTGGTCCGTCAAACTCAAGAACTTCCTCAACTTTCTTCCTGAGTTCTGTGTTATTATGAATTTGATATGTCTTCAGTCCATATGCTTCTGCAATCTTCCCGATTGGCGGGATCGTAAGATCGGACTCTTCATTACATGCCACTAAATGTCCTGCAAAAATATTAGTCTGGGTCGCTTTAATCGCGCCATATCCCTTATTACATAACACAAATATTTTAATTGGAAGATGAAGGCGGCGGATTGTTTCTAATTCCTGTATATTCATTACAAATCCTCCATCGCCATTAACACCAACGGTACGTTTCCCGCCGCTTGCAAGGCAGGCACCAATACTGGATGGCAATCCATATCCCATTGATGCAAGTCCCTTTGTACAGAAAACTCGCTGTCCTTTTTTTACTCGAAATGTCTGCATTGATATATCAATACAGCTTCCAGAACTTCCGGAAACGTATACATCATCTGAAGTCATCAGATCCGAAATCGTATCAAGAAGACAATATGTGTTAACAAGATCTTTTTCTTCCCAATATTCTGATTCCACTATAGGATATTTTGCTTTTAAACGATTGGCATATTCAAACCACTCAGAACGCTTTTTAGGTTTTATCCTGTCTTTATATTTCAAAAGTGTCTGCATGAAAATCTTTGCGTCACAACATACAGGGATATCTGGTCTTACATTGATCTTATGCAGCTCAGAATTATCTATATCGACCATAACTTTTACTGCTGCTCGCGCGAACCCATCGAAATTATACCCTGTCTGCAGAAGATTCAACCGTGCACCGATACTCATAAAAAAATCCGAGTTCTGCTGTATAAAATTCGCATATCGATGCCCAAGACCGCCTGGGCGCCCATAATAAAGAGGATTGCTTTCTTCTATGAGATCAATACCATTCCAAGTTGTGAGTACAGGTATGTTTAATGTCTTTATAAGTTCTTCAAACTCTTCAATTCCTTCTGACAAACGAATCCCATTCCCTGCCAACAACACCGGCCTTTCTGAACTATTCAATTTGTTGATAATAGACAGAACCATATCATCAATATCATAAACAGGAGCTGTTGGAGGTTCATAGCCTTTCAGGTTTTCTTCTTCCACCATACTTGCCTGAACATCCAGCGGAATATCAAGCCATACCGGTCCTTTTCTGCCATGCATCGCTTCATATAATGCACGTTCAAGATGATAGCGTACATCCTCCGGCTCATCCACAAGTGCCGCATATTTTGTGATCGGCTTTACGACCGATACAATATCCAACTCCTGCATTCCCTGCTGACGAAGTCCTTGATCCCTAATCATATCAAGTCGTTTTACCTGTCCGGACAAAACGAGGACAGGTGTAGACTCAAGAAAAGCTCCAGCCACGCCGGTAAGAGCATTTGTTCCACCTGGACCTGTTGTTACCATAAGCAATCCTAGTTTATTATTGACTCTCGCATATGCTTCTGCCGCTATTGCGGCTCCCTGCTCATTCTGACAACACACAAATTTGATTTTTTTACTCTTCCCTAATGAGTCGTTAAGATGCATTGCGCCACCACCTGGAAGCATAAACATATGGTTTACCCCCAGAGTCTCTAAATATTGAATGATATAATCTGAGACTTTTATCATTTCACTTCCGCTCCTTTCACATTAAAAATACTTTGTGTTACAAATCGTATTTGCATATCACTTGTCTTTGAAGCGAGGAAATCTTCAAACATCTCTTTAATTTCTTCATTCAGTTCATCCCACTTATTATCCGGATTCAAAGTTGGAAGGGAGTAATCTGCATAACTCTCATTATACTTATGTTTAAAACCATCAAACCCTGCAATAGCTACCCTTTTCGGTTTTATTTTGTCCATCAATCTGAGACAATTGATCACTGCATTATCAAAATGTTCCCAACCACGTTTTATAACCCTATTAAAATTAATAATGATTTCTTTTTCATCCGCAACCGTTTTTATATTGGAGAGAAGGATTTTTTCCGGCACATTAAACTGAGTCGGATAAATTTCCTTTGCATAATCGTATCTTGTTGTGTTAATAACAAAAAGATAATCGAGATCATAAGACGGATTAACTGCGTTCACACCAATGACGACTGGCTGTCTTTCTTTTATATAATCTATGATTTTATCTTTTTCTGTTTCACTGCTTTTCCCCGGTGCTATAAGCAGTACGTCTTTTCCGGTAATGTTTCTCTTTAATTCTTCTATTGCAGCTTCATCGTCAATAATACGATCCTGGTTTTCAATATACTTTTCTTCCAAAAGATCATAATCGTATTTTTTCCTGTCATCCGGATTTAAGGATTCTATAATATTACGCATATCTCTTGTATTTGTTCGGTGGTTTTTAAGAAGATAAGCAATATTATTTACATGACAGCAATACATACCTGCAATAAAATATGGTATAGACTATCCCCACTCAAAATTTTCCTGAAAATATGTCATATACATATCTATCGCATCCAAAATCTGATTCATGTCATATCCACCATGATGTTTGCGATTCAAATAATTTGCAACTAATTCTGTCGTTGCATTACCGGCTCCTCTTCCCATACCACATAAACTGGCATCTACAATACATTTTCTTCCGCTTTTTTCAAGCAGTTCTACAAATTGAATTGTAAGTGCAAAGGACAACTGCTGATTATTGTGTGAATGAAAACCAAGTTGTATTTCTTTATCCAGATTTGCATCAAGTACCCGAACAATACGCTCCAGATCTTCGCTATACATTGCACCAAATGTATCCACAACAGATAATGCTACCGGATGAACTTTATTAATCTCATTCGCCAGTTCTACAAGATCCTCATCACTATACGCTAAAGTATTTGCCGCCTGATAAAAAACTTTATATCCCTTGGCTTTGATTTCTTGACCTACAGCTACGCCTTCTTTATGCTTTCCATAAGGGAAAACAACCCGAATCGCATCAATAGATTTTCCATCTCTTTCAGGCAGATTGCTCAAATCATAACGATCCCAGTCAATCATCACTACATAAGTCAAGTCCTCATCTCTATTCAGCAAATATTGTTCAAGGTCAGATGGAACATGATAAAATGTTGTCCCCTCAACATGCTCTGTATTTTTCAACCATCCGCATTCTATAATATCTATATTTGCATCCTGAAGCCTTTTAATGATTCCTTTAATCGCCGGTGTTCCAAATTTGGAGTCCACAATATAAGCCCCATCACGGAGTGTGCAGTCTAAAAGTTGTATTTTTTTTTCCAACATTCTTTCCTCCCAATATCTCCAGTACTTTTATTAACTAAGCGCTTGCTTAATCGTTTTTGCCATATAGTCGATCATCTCATCATTCATTCCGGGGTAAACCCCAACCCAGAACGTATCATTCATGATCCTATCCGTATTTTCAAGATTTCCGACTACCCGATATCCCTCGCCAGTCTTTCTCATCTCATCAAAGCACGGATGTTTAATCAGATTCCCAGCAAACAGCATTCTTGTCTGTACACCATGGTCTTCCACATACTGTACAACCTTATTCCTGTCTATCCCTTCTTTACATGTGATCAAAAATCCAAACCAGCTGGGATTAGAGTTCGGGCAAGCTTCTGGAAGGATGATCTTTTCTTCCAGACCTTCCAGACCTTTTTTCAATCTATCAAAATTGTGACGGCGTTTTTCCACAAATGACGGGAATTTCTTAAGCTGTGCGCACCCTACCGCCGCCTGCATGTCTGTCGCCTTTAAGTTATATCCGAAATGGGAATATACATATTTGTGATCATATCCCAAAGGCAACTCTCCATACTGCTTGTCAAAACGATGACCGCAAAGGTTATCATGACCTGACGGGCAGATACAGTCTCTTCCCCAGTCACGGAAAGACCGAATGCATTTGTTTAAGAGAGGATTATCCGTATACACAGCTCCGCCTTCTCCCATCGTCATATGATGGGGAGGATAAAAACTCGATGTTCCGATATCTCCGATCGTTCCTGTAAATTTCAATTCTCCGTCTATCTCATACTGGGATCCAAGGGCATCACAGTTATCTTCTACCAGCCACAGACTATGTCTGTCGCAGAACTCTTTTACCGCCTTCAGATCAAACGGATTTCCCAGTGTATGAGCAATCATAACCGCTTTTGTTTTCTCAGAGTATGCTTCCTCAAGCATATCTACATCTATATTATACTGGGGAATTGTCACATCGACAAAAACCGGAACAGCACCATACTGGATTACCGGCGCTACCGTTGTCGGGAAACCTGCCGCCACAGTAATCACTTCGTCCCCTCTCTTAATACGCTTCTCTCCGAGAAGAGGAGATGTCAGCGCCATAAATGCATTCAAATTCGCTGAAGAACCTGAATTAACAAGTGAACAGAATTTTACTCCAAGATACTCAGCAAACTTCTTTTCAAATTCGTCGGTGTATCTCCCTGCTGTCAGCCAGAATTCCAGCGAACTGTCTACCAGATTTACCATTTCATCATGGTCATACACTCTAGATGCATAGGGAAT
This sequence comes from Candidatus Mediterraneibacter excrementigallinarum, assembly GCA_019120075.1. Classification (GTDB taxonomy): domain Bacteria; phylum Bacillota; class Clostridia; order Lachnospirales; family Lachnospiraceae; genus Mediterraneibacter; species Mediterraneibacter excrementigallinarum. The sequence continues at coordinate 29,999 of DWVT01000109.1, read as the reverse complement.
CCGATCGCCTTCCTCATATTCTTTTTTTGTATGATAAGTATCACAGTATTCAGCTACCAACGCAAGAATTTCCTGCCTTGCCTCTGCCTCATTCTTTCCTTTTAACATAATTCTCTCTCCTAAATTACAGACTTCTAATTTTCCGATTTAAAGATATTTTTATATAAATTCTTTAATCTGTCTATCCATGCATTCTGAAACATCATTTCCCTCAGCATAGACTTTTGTCCACTCAACAGTCTTTTCTATCGCCTGTCCTACACTCCAAACAGGTTTCCAGCCAAATGTAGATTTCAACTTTGAGCAATCAAGCTTAAGGAAATTTGCCTCATGAGGCCCCCTATCCGACTTGTTCACCCATCTGGCTCCAGTTCCCCAGCATCGACAGAACAGATCCACCAGTTCTCCTGTTGTTATGCAATCTTTGTCATCTGGTCCCACATTATAGAAGCCTGCATATTTTTTATCCTTATACTGCCATTCTGCAATCATCAGATATGCAGCAAGTGGCTCTAAGACATGTTGATATGGTCTTGTAGAATATGGATTTCTTACAATGATGTCTTCGTTTTTCAATACCGCCCGAATACAGTCTGGTATAATTCTGTCATTTGCAAAATCTCCCCCACCAATTACATTTCCGGCCCTTGCAGTGGAAACTGATATCTGTGACTCATTAAAAAACGAATTAATGTAGCTATGTGTAACCAACTCAGAACAAGATTTACTGTTAGAATACGGATCATATCCATCTAATGGGTCAATTTCCCTGTATCCCCATTCCCACTCATTATTGTGGTACACCTTGTCCGTCGTCACATTAAGAAATGACTTAACCCCGGAGATTTTTCTGACGCATTCACATATATTTACTGTTCCCATAACATTTGTTTCATATGTGTAAACAGGATTCTTATATGAATCCCTCACTATAGGCTGTGCTGCTAAATGAAGCACAATCTCTGGCTTTGTTTCGTCGAACACGGTCATTAAGTGTCTAAGATCTCGAATATCTCCTGTCACAGAATTCATTTTCTTTTCAATTCTACTTAGATCAAAAAGGTTAGGCTCCGTCGGCGGAGTAAGCGAATATCCTGTAACCTCTGCTCCCGCATTAATCAATATCTTGCACAACCAACTGCCTTTAAATCCGGTATGTCCTGTGACTAATACTCTTTTTCCTTTATAAAATTCAAGATTCAATCCCATCTTTTCAATCCCACACTTTCCATGGTGCTTTTCCTGATGCCCACATTTTTTCAAGCCATTCTTTTTCTCGCTGTGTATCCATACACTGCCAGAACCCGTTATGCTTATACGCATTCAGTTGTCCTTCCTGTACCAATCTTTCTAGCGGCTCTTTTTCAAAAACAGTGGAATCTCCATCTATATAGTCAAATATTTCCGGCTCCAGCACCATAAATCCCGCACTGATCCGGCTGCCGTCCGCAGAGGATTTTTCTCGAAACGCAGTAATGCTTTTACTCTCACGATCAATGTCCAGAACCCCAAAACGCTGTCCTACATGAACAGCGGTCAATGTGGCAATCTGTCCTTTTTCCTGATGGAATTGTACTAATTCATTGATATTAATATCAGACACTCCATCTCCATAAGTCATCATAAAAGGCTCATCCCCGATATATTTCTGTACCCTCTTAATCCGGCCGCCCGTCATCGTATTCAGTCCGGTATCAACCAGTGTCACCTTCCACGGTTCTGATACATTATTGTGTATGATCATTTTATTCTCATGTCCAAAATCAAAAGTAACGTCACCGTTGTACAGATAATAATCTGCAAAATATTCTTTTATCATATGCTGTTTGTAACCGCAGCAGATAATAAATTCATTATATCCATAATGAGAATACCCTTTCATAATGTGCCACAGAATTGGCTTTTCCCCAATTTCAATCATTGGCTTTGGTCTGAGGTGACTTTCTTCACTGATGCGGGTTCCGAATCCCCCTGCTAAAATTACGACTTTCATCTCTTATTCTCCCAATTTAAACAAAATCTGCCGTATCTCGACATAACCGAAATTAGTATAACATACTTTTTTGTTTACTTAAACAGATTTTCATAACATTTCCCCGGTAATTTCACCCTGTATTTATTATTTCTGTCATCTTCTATTCTTTTTCATGATTAGAAGTCCTAAATTTATTTTCAAAATTTCTACATTACCAATAGCAGTATGGACTTGAAGAAATTTATATCTTCAGGTCCTACCTCTCAACTTCCCAAGATACCCGTCCAGTATCTCCCACACGAACTTCTCCCTCGTCACCAGCAGCACCACGCCATACACGCCGAAGAACACACACGCGCTCACCAGCAGCGTGAGAAAAGCTCCAAGATCCACACTCACTTTAACGAGTATACCTGCCACGGCGCTCAGCACTGCCGCCAGTACCACTTTCCAGAGACACACCTCCCGGGTGATTTCTCTCAGGATATCTTTCAGGTACACACACTGGATTGCCAGCACAACCGCCTCTGCTGCCAGCGTTGCAAGTCCTGCTCCCGTAGATGCCAGACCGGGAATCAATACCAGGTTCAGCACAAAGTCGGTTACTGCTCCCGCTATAATGGAATTCAGCACTTTCTGTTCCATGTTCTGGGGCGTCAGTACCTGGATCCCTGTGATATTTGACAATCCGATGAGGAGCACCGTGGGCATGAGGACGACCATCGGCATGACAGCCCCTTCATATCCTTCTCCCGCAAGGAAGAGGATAGACTCATCCGCGTAAAGCATAAAGTAGATCGTCAGCGGTACCCCTGCGATCACCACGAAATTGACCGCCTTTCCGATCATGGAATAGAACTGCTCTTTCGCATTCTGTTTCACATAGTAAGAAAGTCTCGGCAGGAGTACTGTGCCAAGAGAAGTGATCAGTGTGACGAGGATCGTCTTCACCTTGATCGCCGCATTGTAATATCCTACTTCCGTATCGCCTTTCATGAACCGCAGCATGACCACATCCAGATTGGTGTAAACATTTGTGGCAGCAGACATGGCGAAGAACCGGAAGATCGGTTTTAAATGAACACGGAAATTGTATGGACCTTTCTTTTTAAAACTGATAAATCGAAATGCATACACAAAGTTGAACACATAGGAAGCGCAGCTCGCAAATACTGTGATCCCGCCGTAGATAATGTAATCATCCGGATTTCTTACCAGGAGGAACATGAGTACAAGGGACACAACCTTTACCAGAAGATTGCATGTGGTAATATAGGCATACTGCTCCAGCGCGTTGTAAAGCCAGGTAATGGCGAACATGTTGAGCACCATTCCGATCCCGTTGATCACATACAGTTCTTTCTCCGCTGAGAACTCCGGGATAAGAGCGACCGTAAACACAAAGGCAACGCATGTGATGAACATAGTGACCGAGTTAATGATCAGCAGTTCCTGCACGGTCTGGGAGAGCTTGTCCTTGTCGTCCCTTACTTTTGCGCAGGCGCGGATCCCGTAAGTGGGGATTCCCAGCGATGCAAACATATTAAAATAAGTGATCACTGCGCTGGCGGTAGCGACTTTGCCGTTTCCCGCTGCCATCAGCACCCTGGACACATAGGGGAATGTGATCAGCGGGAATACGATGGACGACGCCGCCATGATAAAGTTCATGATAAAGTTGAATTTTACTGAGTGTATCTTCATACTGTTTTCCTTTTCATTTCAATTCTCTGTTTTCGTCTCCCCATTCCTCATCTTACTCAGTTTCACGATCGGCACATAAAACCGGAATCCTGTCTTCCGAAGCAGCCAGAGCATCCCGCTGTACTCACCGGATTTCTCATAGACAGAAGGGCTTTTTTCCTTCACCGCCGCATCAAATTCCTGAAACCGTCTGCGGATGGACTTATCGCTCAGCGGAAAACTTGTAAAGATATCCACCTGGTCGCGAGTCATCTCTGCGATTCTGTGAGACATGTATCCGACCTTGATCTCATCGCAGTCCGGCTGCTTTTTATACTCGTTGATATAATCCAGCACATGCAGGATCACATCGATATGATTCTGGATATGTTTCTGATACCCTGCCATACTCACACTCTGTGTAGCCTGTGCCAGCCGGTACATATATACAAAGATATCAAAGTAGACCGCTGTCTTAAGATAAGGCACCGGATAAAGGATATACTCCACGTCCACGTAGAAGCAGTGCTCGTCCAGGCGGATCCTGTTCTCCTTCAGTATGGAAGTCTTCAGCACCAGCGCATGCATGGAGATCCTGGTCTCTCCTGCAAGAGACGCGAATGGGATCACTTCTTCGGTGCGGATCCCGGGAAATGTCACCGCGTGAAGCTCCCCTGTTCCGTCATTTACCTCGTAGTAATTTGTGAATACATAATCCGCCTCACAGGTACGCAGCCGCCGGATCAGCTCCGCAAGGCCGTCCGTGTCCACCCAGTCGTCCCCGTCCACCACTTTAAAATATTTTCCTCTGGCTTCCCGGATTCCCCGGTTGATAGTGGAGCCGTGCCCACCGTTCTCCTTGGAGATAACGCGGAAGGTTCCCGGATATTTTTCCTCGTATTTTTTCCCGATCTGCGCTGTCCGGTCTTTGGAACCGTCGTCCACGATGAGGACCTCCAGCTCTCCGAGAACTTCTTCCGCCAGGAAAGAATCCAGCGTCTTTTCCAGAAATTTTTCCACATTATATGAAGGTACGGTAATCGTCAATATTTTTTCCACAGTCATGTCCTGCCTTTCATTCTGTCCCGCAGCCGGCGTCCGTATGACAGAAGCCTCATCAGCCAGTACTGACGGGTATTTAAAATCCACAGATGGAGTTGGTCCTTCCTTCCCATCCTGCGAACATACGGGTTCTTCATAAAGTCCGGGTACTGCCCGTACAGATACTTCCGGTACGTATCCAGCCATTTCCTGTCCGGTCTCCGATCCGCTTTATCCAGTGCCAGTTCCTTTGATGGTTCGAAGTATGCGTTCGCAAAAACCAGATACTCCAGTTCGTCCCGGTATGTCTCATATACCCCCGCCTGACGGTAAACCTCCTGTATATGATCCAGGACCGCCAGCTTGTCACGACAGCTCTTTTCATAGTTTTTCCCGGTCATGATGGAATTTTCCCTGATCATATAATCATACAGTGGTTCGTCCAGATAGACGATCCGTTCCGCTTTCAGAAAAAGCACAGGGGTTGTCGCCAGATCTTCAAAATATTTTCCAACGGGAAAGGAACATCCGCTCTTTTCGTAAAATTCCCTTCGGAAAAGCTTGGTCCAGGCGGAAGGAGGAGCAAGGAGCAGTTCTTTCTCTTCCTTCAGGTTCAGCACTTTCCCTGCCGGCAGGGACACCGCCCGCACTTCCCGGTTTCCGTTTTCCACACAGTAGTAATCAAAAAGGACAATATCACTCCTGTGCTTTTCAGCCGTCTCCACCGTCTTTTCCACAAGTTCCCCGTCAATGGTATCGTCGCTGTCCACGAAGAGGAGATATTTTCCCGACGCCCTGGCCGCACCCGCATTTCTTGCGTCACTTAAGCCGCCGTTTTTCTTGTGGATCACGCGGATCCTGGGATCTTCCTTTGCATATGCATCGCACATCTCCCCGCACCGGTCCGGCGATCCGTCGTCTACGAGGATGATCTCCAGATTTTTGTAAGACTGAGCTGTAATGCTTTTTACACATTTTTCTAAATATGGTTCCACTTTATACACAGGAACCACCACACTGACAAGTTCCACCTGCATTTCCTCCTGCTATCCTGTGATCCTTTCTTTGAGCCGTCTCAGCTGTGACATCAGGACCATCACAGCATACATTTTTCTTCTGAGAAGCGCCCAGAGAATCTTATCTTTTCCGGACAGCTCTGATATATATCTGTTGTTCTCCAGATCCGGATATTTCTCCAGAGAGTACTCCCGGAACTTGTCCAGATATATGCTTTTCCGATCATTCAGCACGATCTCCTTGGACGGAACGAACCAGGTATTTTCAAAGACCAGATATTCCAGCTCATCCCGGTATGTCTGGTCCAGACTTTGTTTCCGGAAGAAATCAAGCAGTTCATCCACTGCTCTGGTACGGTCGGCATAGCTTCTCGAGAAATCAGAGCTGTGTGTGATCGAGTCTTCTCTGGTCAGATAGTAATAGAGCACTTCTTTTTTATAAACGATCCTGTCTGCCTCAGCAAGGAGTTTCGGAATTGTCGCCAGGTCCTCATAATACCTTCCTGCCGGAAATGACAGGCCTGACTTCTCCCAGAATTTTCTCAGGTACAGCTTATTCACTGCGGAACAGGTCCGCATGATCACAGCGGGTTCTTCTGCCGCACAAAATGTTCTGTCCTCGGGGAGATCAAAGGTGAAAAGATCTGTCTGTTTCCTGTCCGGCGTCTCCCCCGCATAATCGAAGACAACAATATCCGCCTGTGTCTTCTCCGCCGCTTCTACCGTAACGCTGACCAGATCTTCCCGGATCCGGTCGTCGCTGTCCACGCACAGGAAATACTTTCCTGTAGCTTCCCGGATTCCTGCGTTCCTGGCGTCTCCCAGTCCTCCGTTCTCCTTGTGTATCACGCGGATCCGGTCATCCTGCCCGGCATATTCGTCGCACATCTGGGGGCATCGGTCCGGCGAACCGTCGTCCACCAGAAGGATCTCCAGATTCCGGTAAGTCTGTCTTAATATACTCTTGACACAGTTGTCCAGATATTTTTCCACGTTATAGATCGGTACGATCACACTGACTTTTTCCATTGGTCGTCGTCTCCCCTCTGTTATATATTTTCTGCCAGAGACAGCAGCTGCCTTTTCTGACTGGCCAGATCATAATCGTCTGCGTTTTTCAGAAATACCGCCGCTTTCCGCTCTCCTTGGACGCCCAGAATTTCCTGCGCCCATTCTTCAGCACCTGTCTCCAGAGGAAGGAAACGACAGTTCTCCGTGATCCTGGACTCCTCTGTGATCCGGCTGCTCATGAAACACGGCAGTCCCGCAGACTGGGCCTCGATCCCGGCAATGGGAAGTCCTTCAAAATTAGAAGGCAGAACGAAAACGTCCATAGCCTGATACAGCCTTCCCACATCAGGGCGGCGTCCAAGCATCCGCACCGAAGACTCCAGCCCTTTCTCTCTCACTTTCTCTTTTACCGCCTCAAAACGAACACCGTCTCCGGCGAGGAGAAGGACTGCATCCGGTTGTTTCTTACAGATTTCTTCAAATACATCCAGCAGAAAGAAGTGGTTCTTCTGGTAACAGAAATTCCCGGCGTGTCCCACCACAAAGTGTCCGCCAAGTCCAAGCTCTCCCCTCACTTCCTGCCTCACAGCCTCATCATACCTGTATTTCTCCCGATCCACCGCATTGAAGATCACTTCAAACCGGCCGGAGCGCACGATCTTCTCCGGAAACATCCACTCCCCCGCGCGTACGGAACAGCCGCAGTATTTTGTCGCATACCGGTATAGAAAACACCTGCAGATTTTGTGGATAAAATTGAACAGATTCCGCTTCAGCCCACTCTCACAGTCATTTCCGCTGGAATGACTGTGAAGGATCCGCACCGGGATCTTCTCATGTTTCGATGCGATGGCTGCGATACAGTCGATCGCTGTTGAGATGTTCAGATAGACAGCATCATACCCGCCTTCCCGCAGGATCTTCCTCACCTGTCTGTACTGGGAAAGCGGATGCTTCAGATTTGCTATGGCAAACAGCCGTGTATGATATTTTTCCAATTGTTTTTCAAGATCCGGATCGATCTCATTTGTAAGAAGATCAACCCGGGTCTGTTCATGGACTGTCTCAATGAAGTTGAGAAGATACCTGTCGATTCCTCCCGACTTTCCGTCCATGATAAAGCCCGCGAGCATTTTTTTCATTTTGATCCCTCTCTGCGTTTCCGGTAAGCGTACCGTACCATATATCCGGCGAATGTCCAGAGGACAAAGCTTCCCGGAGAGTTTGTATATATGCCGTCCAGCAGGAACATCATACTCACCACTACCACTCCTGTGCAGGCCAGCATGGCGGCAAGTTCCGCCGCGTCATCTCCCTGCGCCCGAAGTACAGGAAGCAGAACATATACAAGGATCCTCAGTGCGATCAGCACAAACAGGACTGCGCCGATGGTCCCCTGGAATGCAAGGGTATTAAAAAAGGTGTTGTGCATACTGGTATAGTTCCCCTGGTCATTGTTGACCGCATATGTATCCGGGACATGTTCCTGTGCATAGGGAACGAAAGTAGAGTACCCTGCTCCGTAGACCGGGCTGGTCTCCCACACTTCCACCGCGCTCTGCCACAGCTCAAACCTTCCGTTGGATACATCCTGTTGAATATCCTGTTTTCTGCCGGCAGTACCGTTATCCTTTTTCACTTCCTGCTTCGGCTGATTCTTGGCCCTCTCCGCAGAGACAGCTGAATAATATTTTCCATACTGGCTTTTCATAACCTGCATTCCGCCGAATCCTGCTGCTGCAATGCACAGGACCAGAACAGCAGGCACGCCGAACCTGACCAGTTTCCTGGACATCTCCTTCTTTTTACTGATATAAAGTATCAGGAAAACACCCAGGCTGACCACCATAGCGATCTCGCCTGTACGGGAGTCAGAATATACGAAATAAATGAAATTGAGCACGATACTTATAATATATGCGATACGGATAATGCCTTTTCTCTGCAGAAGGAAGAGAAGAGACAATATGATCACGATCACACTGAACACCGCTCCGTAATTTGGATCTGTGTATACGCCCCAAAGCCTGCCCCAGGTATAACCAGTCACGATGAATTCCCCATCCGCTGTGGTAATAAACTGAGAGTAGACCTGGAAGAGCTGTACAATGCTCGCCACAGCCGCCAGAGAGCCGCATACGATCATGATATGGGACAGGATCCGGAACTCCCGGCGGTACTTCGCCGGGTTGCGCTCCACATCGCACACATAAAGAGCAAAGAACTGGATCCCGGTCCAGATCACCCATTTCCCGTTTTCCGTGATCCCGTACTGTCGGTTCATCACCGCCGTAAAGAGAAAACTCAGGCAAAACAGGACCATCAGGATCACGCATGGCATTTTTGCATATTTTCTGATCTTGATCGCACGGATCAGGATCATAACCATTCCCAGCACCAGCGAAACTTTTACAAGGATTGGCTGAACCGGCGACGCATAGATCACTGTTATAAATGTAGCCAGTGTCAGAAGAAGATAACATATCTTAAAAACAAGTTCTGTGATCTCCTCGTAATTCTGTTTTAACTTCTCCATCTTTATCCCTCATTCTGATTTTTCTCGATAAGTCCGCGGATCAGCGTCTCAATCTTTCGATAGGACTTTGGACGGTCAAACTGCTCTTCCGCGATCATTCTCGCTCTCCGCCCCATCTCCAGACACCTGTCTTTATGCTGATAGAGATATTCCACCGCATCCGCAAGTACGTCCGCGTCCTCAGGTTCGATATTAATCCCGAACCCGTCGTGTTCTACCTTTGCACGGAATTCCGGGCTCATACATGTATTGATCATGGGCTTCCCGGCCGCCAGATAATCACCGATCTTAGTGACGATGCTCTGGGGCGCTTTTCTCACAAAGGAATTGACCAGGACGTCTGACGCCTTTAAGTACGCTGCCATCTTATCATACGGTGCATATCCGACAAATTCAACACTGGAAATGTTTCTTGAGGAAGCAAGTTCTTCCAGTTCTTCTTTCATCGGACCTCCGCCCAGGATCTTAAATCTGATCTCCGTTCTCCCTCTTTTCATGAGTTCTTCCGCAGCCAGCACCATGGTACGGATATCGTAGCTGGTGCCGATAGTCCCTGCGTAGGACACCCAGAACTCTCCATCGGGTTTCCTTATTTCCTCCCGATTCTTCTCAGCACCTTCATCGAATTCCTTCAGTTCATTCCCCACATAGACGGTCTCCCGCGGGATCGGGCGTTCCTGTCTCTGAAACGGGCGGTCCCGATATTCGTCTGATGTTCCGATAACGCCGGATACAAGGCTGTACACCTTCTCCGCATCCCGTTTCAGCGGATAGAACAGGATATCGCTCACCACGGGAATATCCAGGACCATCCGCATGGCCTCAGGCCACAGATCGTTGACATCCGCCACAAAAGGAATCCCTTGCCTTTTTGCAAATTCCGCTGCAGCCAGTGCAACGTCGTTTGGCGGAATCTCCGCATAGATCAGATCATAGTCCCCCTCTTTTTCAAGGAGAGCAGTCAGATTCTTTGCCGCCACGGCATGGCTGTGTATTCTCCGGGGATCTACATTTTTCTTATATCCCGGTTCATAGATAAATTTGATCCCGAATTTATAATCCTCTTTTCTGATCTTGTCCAGGTCTCTCTGGGCTTTCTCCCAGTGCTGAAATGTGGTCGTGATCAGGTCCACCTTGTATCCTGCATCCGTGAGGAACTCACAGATATAACGGAACCTCGTATATCCTTTTTCATCATTCAGGCGCACGCCCATGGTAACAACTGCGATCTTGTACATATTCTGATAACTCCGATCTTATTGGGTTTTCTTTTTCTATCGAATGACGGCAAACACCGTATCGATCATCACTTTGATATCCCCGAAAATACTGAATTTCTTCAGATAATCCAGATTATATTTCATTTTTTCTGGAAGGACATACCGGATGTAAATCTCGTCCACCGTACTTCCGGTCTCTCTCAGATACTTCTCCATTACCTCGTCTTCATCCTTATAGGCAATGCTCGTCCTGGATGTGATTCCCGCCGGGAGCAGGAGCGTTGCGAACATCTCGTCCGAATACGCGTCCACATACTTCTTCACCTCGGGCCTGGTCCCCACAAAGCTCATATCGCCGCTGATCACATTGAAAAGCTGGGGAAGCTCATCCAGTCTGCATTTTCTTAAAAGATTTCCCATGCGGGTGATACGGCTGTCTCCCGCCGCAGTGACCGCCGGACCTTTCTTGTCGGCGTCCGCGATCATGGTCCGGAATTTAAAGATCCGGTACACTTTTCCATACCTTGTGATCCGTTTCTGCCGGAAAAAGACCGGCCCCCTGCTGTCCAGCTTAATGCAGACCGCGAGGATCAGCATAACGGGTGACAATATCACCGTAAGGATCAGCGCCATGACAAGATCCATCACCCGTTTCAGCAGAAGATCCCACTGCCGTCTTTTCAGCATTTCATAATATGGTCTTACTTTTTCATTCTTCATGTATTCCGGGAGCTGGTCCCAGCGTTTCAGCCGCATATCCTTCTCCTCATCTCTCTGATTTTACTTTCGAATAGAGCATAGGCATTCCCGAACGGATGACATGAACTGCCCTCCCAAGGGCAAGACAGGAGACAATGTTTCCCGACTTCATCAATCTCAGCGCGATCTTCAGCGCTCTGCTGTCCTGTGCCTGTGCCTTTGGTATCAGTGCACGGAAGAGCGGAGATCCGAACACGCCTTTACAGAATGCTTTCCTGTCTTTATGCTTCATACCGGAACGTTTATCACAGTTTCGCTCCAGAGCGGAGAGAATATATCTCCCGTACAGACTTCCAAGCACAGCGCAGGTCTCCTCCGTGTCTGTATGCCAGTACTGCTGCTGCTCATAGAGCATACGGATCCTTCTCTCGTGGAGTTCATAATAATCCGGCACAAACTTTGTCGTCAGGCTCCCCTCCATCCGCTTTGCGTAATGATAGGGTGTGATATCCAGTATGTTCATACTCACGATATCCATGCAGTACTGTATGTTAAACACTATATCTTCAATCAGTGTCACTGTCTCAAACCGCAGTTTTTTCTCTCTGATATAGTCCAGACTATACATCTTATTCCAGGCGTATCCATAGATCGTCTCCTGCTCCAGCCGGATCACATAGGGGCGCAGTTCCCCTTTTGTGGAAAACCTTTTTTTCTCCGGCAGGATCCGATGCGTATAGTTCAGACTGCCATCCGCGTCATAATATTCCTCGGTATGTCCGAAAATCACCAGATGCGCCGGATTTTCTTTGAGAGAGAGGTATACTTTTTCCAGAAGATCCGAATCTACCCGGTCGTCCGGATCCATAAACCAGATATACCTTCCTTTCGCCGCGTCAATCCCGGTATTCCTGGCCTCGCTCAACCCGCGGTTTTCAGTATGGTGGATCACGCGGACTCTGTCATCCTGTTTTTCCAGTCTGTCTGCCAGCCCGCCTGTTCCATCCGGCGAGCCGTCATCAACAATGACAAGTTCCCAGTCAGTAAAGGTCTGCTCCCGTATACTTTCTACAGCGTCCTGAAGATACCTCTCCACGCCGTACGCCGGCATGACCACCGTAAAAAACGGTCGTTCCATCGCTTTCATCGCCTGTTTACACTCCCGCACATTTTTTAAACGTCTCGATCACATACTCCTGCTGCTCATCCGTCAGACAGGTGTGCAGGGGCAGTGTGATCTCGTTTTCAAACTGGGCGTATGCATTCGGGTAATCCGCGATATCAAATCCGAGATTCTTATATCCCGTAAACATGGGAAGAGGAGCGTAATGTACATTCGTCGCAACTTCAAGTTCTGCCATTTCTGTAATGATCTGGTTGCACTCCTCTCTTGTTTTCCCTGTCAGACGTGTAAGATAAAGGTGGCCATTTGACTTCCAGGTATCTCCGAAATGCTCCAGAGTCTGCACCTTTTCTCCTTTTAAAGCTTCGTCATATCGATCAATAAGCTGCTTTCTCCGTTCCAGGATCTCGCCGTACCGCTTCATCTGTGAAAGTCCGATGGCCGCCTGAATATCTGTCATGTTACATTTATAGAGCGGAGCTACAATATCATATTCCCATGCCCCCGCCCTTGTTTTTGCAAGGGCATCTTTTGACTGTCCGTGAAGGGAATACAGCATATAGTCCTTATACAGTTTTTCTCCGTCAATACCTGAATTTTCGACTTTTTTCGACCAGGTGGCAGCGCCCCCTTCTGCAGTAGTAAGATTCTTCACTGCATGAAATGAAAAACAGGTAAAATCAGCAATCTGACCGCACATTTTCCCATCTCTTACCGCCCCGAGAGCATGAGCTCCGTCCGCAAGAACAAGGATCCGTCCAAGAGCTTTCTGTCTCTCATTTGACGGGCGGAACAGGTTTTTCTTTTCCTCTGCTATTTTATATATCTCGTCATATTTTGAATATATGATTCCTGCCAGATCCACACAGATGACAGCCTTCGTACGCTCTGTCACTGCTTTTTCCACTTCCGCAGGATCCATTTCAAAGCTTCCGGGCATCGTATCCACGAGGACCGGGGTGGCGCCCACATGACAGATCACGCTGCACGTCGCAGTATAAGTATAAGCAGTCGTAATCACCTCGTCGCCGGGCCCGATTCCCATAATCCGGAGCGTCATCTCCATGCATGCCGTCGCCGAGCCCAGACATACCGCTTTCTGTGTTCCGCACAATGCGGCAATCCCGCGCTCGAATTCCTTCGTGCGCGGGCCCGTTGTGATCCAGCCGCTGCGAAGAGCCGCTGCAACCTCCTGTATTTCGTCTTCTGTGATATCCGGTGGTGAAAACTCAACCTTCATTCTTGTGTTCCTCCTAATGTGATATGCTGTTATCAGCAACAGTCTGATTTAAAAACGCACTTGGAAGTTCCGAATTATGATCCGGGAACTCGTCATGCAGACTTTCCTGTATCTTTCTGTCTCTCTCAATATCGGCCTCCCGAAGATGATAAGTCGGTACAATCTTATGAACGATCTGTTTCATCTCTTTTGTCTCTGCGTACGCCTCCCTGTAAAGATCTTCGAGGTCTTTCACAAATTCATCTTCATCAAACTCAATAGGTTTCCCGATATGGATCAGTTCATTTTCTGTCTCCTGAAGCCCTTCCTCATCCATAAGGAGTTCTTCATAAAGCTTTTCTCCCGGACGGAGACCTGTATATTTGATCTCGATATCCCGGCCCGGGACATAACCTGAAAGCTGGATCAGATTTCTTGCCAGATCCGCAATCTTCACCGGCTGCCCCATGTCAAGAACGAAAATTTCCCCGCCCTTCGCACTGGCTCCTGCCTGGAGCACAAGGGATACCGCCTCAGGTATAGTCATAAAGTAACGGATGATATCCGGATGAGTGACCGTCACAGGTCCCCCCGCCTCGATCTGCTTTTTAAACAGAGGGATCACGCTTCCGTTGCTGCCCAGCACGTTTCCGAAACGCACCGCCACATATTCCGTCTTTGAATGGTTGTTAAACATCTGGATGATCATCTCACACATCCGCTTGGATGCCCCCATAATGTTTGTAGGATTGACTGCCTTATCAGTCGAGATAAGCACAAACTTCTGTGTTCCGAAACGGTCAGCTGCCAGAGCCACCTTGTATGTTCCAAAGACATTGTTCTTGATCGCCTCATTAGGGCTGTCCTCCATCAGCGGCACATGTTTGTGAGCCGCCGCGTGATAGACGATATCGGGTCTGTACTCAGCGAAGACACTGTTTATCTTTCTTCCGTTCCTCACAGATCCGATCAGGACCACAAGATCAAGATTCGGATATTTTGCTCTCAGTTCCTGCTGGATATCATATGCATTGTTTTCGTAAATATCAAATATGATGAGCTGGCGGACGCCATTGGCCGCGATCTGACGGCAGAGCTCGCTGCCGATGCTGCCGCCTCCGCCGGTCACCAGCACCACTTTGTCAGATACATACCGGCCGATTTTCTCTGTAGTGATCTGCACAGGATCCCGTCCCAGAAGATCTTCGATCTCCACATGGCGCAGCTTGGATACTGTGACATCTCCATTTACAAGCTGATACACCCCTGGAAGAATCTTCAGATCACAGTTTGGAACTTTCTGGCAGATTTCAAGAATCTTTCGCTGTTCCGCCTTGCTGGCGCTTGGAATAGCGATAATGATCTCGGTGATCCCGTATTTCCGCGCATTTTCCAGGATGGTATCTCTTCCGCCCACGATCTTCACGCCGTGGATATATGTCCCGTGTTTTCTCGGATTATCGTCAATAATGCAGCAAAGTTTTGAATCCAGCTTTGTACTCAGTTCCAATTCCTTCATCACCACATTGCATGCCTCTCCTGCTCCGATAATCATAGTGTTTCTCATGTGCGCCCCATGCATATTGCTCCGGTATATAAGACGGACCAGCCGGTAAGAAAAGCGGCTCACACAGGTCAGGAGGAACAGAGATGCTCCATACAGCACGAAGTAGCTTCTGTAGATCGGACGGTAGGTCAGATAATATGCGAGTACATTCAGAAGCATGGAGATAAGACACGCTCCGACAATATTCACAAGTTCCTTGATGCTGGCATACCGCCAGAGACTTGTATACAGTTTGAAACAGGCAAATACGATCAGTGTTACAATTGTATTCGGTATCACGAGTTCCCGGACTGACGTGAAATACTCCACCGGTATATCTGCCGCATACATGTTAAATCTGATCCAGAGCGCCAGAAATGAACTGACATTTATAAACAGAACGTCCAGCAGAACAAGAAAAATCTTATATACCGCCGACAAATCCCACCTTTTAAGCCATTTTTTCATAATAAAATCCCAACCTCATTCTCAAAATCTCCGGCACACCGCCGGCATGCCAGAGATTTTATCTTTCAAATTCAATTACTCTGTTGTTGTTCCCTCCAGAGTCTCTCCGTTCTCCACAGCGTCGATAGCATCTTTAATAGCGTCAACAGATGCCTGATCCGGCTGCATCACGTAGAGTGGTGATCCGGAATAAGAGTAGCAGTACTGGCTGTCTCCCGTTCCTTCCGCTGCCATGGAGGTGATGTTCCATGAAGGGCTTTCGGAGAGCTGTGTCTTGATCAGTTCCTGGATCTGAGACTCCGTCATATTTGTCTCTACATTTCCACTGACACTGTTCAATATTCCGTTTGCTCCGGTCAGGATTGCCGGCGAAACCATCTTCTTGATCATGGCCGTAATGACTGCCTGCTGATCCTTTCCTCTCTGATTATCGCCTCCGGGTACATTATAACGTTCCCGTGAAAATGCCAGCGCCTCTTCACCGTTAAAATGGTTTGTTCCCTGTACTACATTGATCACTTCGCCGGAATCGCTTCCCGTCGTAAAGGCATATTCTGATTCAACATCCACGCCGCCGAGAGCATCCACGATCTCGATCAGAGAAGTAAAGTTGACCCTTGCGTAGAAATCAATATCCGTATCGTAAAGCTGCTCCAGGGTAGCCATGGATGCGTCCACACCGTAGATCCCCGCATGAGTCAGCTTATCTTTCTGGCCTCCGGATATTCCCGGGATTTCCACATAATAATCTCTTGGTGTTGTCACGAGAAGGATCTGGTGGCTGGTCGGATTTACAACAGCAATGATATTCACATCGCTTCGGCTGTTTGTTTCAATCGGACCAAACACATCGATTCCACTGATATATACGCTGAAAGTCTCATCTTTCACAGCCACATCCACGGACTGATCTTCCACTTCGCGCTTAATGCTGTGTGTATAAATAATCTTCGTATTCTGGCTGTATCCCTCAAACGCCTCTTCCAGAATACCGGTATAACCTTCGTTATAGATGATTGCGTCCACTTTGCCGTCATGAAGAGCCTGGGCCTGTTCCGCCAGACTGTCATACTCTGCTGTATCAATATCGCTGCCAAGTTCTTTATTGATGGCTTCCACAGTCTGAGTGATCTGATCCCCGTTCATGGAGTACTGAACACCAAAAGTATAGTCTGCCGCATCCTGGATCGACTCCGCCGGATCGTCTGCCATAACTGCAACAACAACATTGTCCAGCTCATAGTCTCCTCCGGAAATATTGGAAATAGTCCCGCTTGTCTTAAACAGGAAATAGGAACCGATGATCAGTATCACTGTTATAAGAATACTGACTACTTTTCCTGTGATCGCATTTTTCTTGGAGAAAAACTGGCTTGCCAGGATAATGCCCCAGAAAAGCAGCAGCAAAATACCGATTGCCGCGACATAAGCTGTGGGCAGCATATTGAGCACAAATACTCCCGCCATGAACACGATCGTGGCAATCAGCTGGACTGCTGCTATTGCAAGTCCTACATTGCGGCTGATCCTGTTCTTCTTTTCTTCCTGCATGGAAGCCCCAGATCTTTCTGATTTTTTCCTGTTGTGGCCTCCGTTTGTATTTCTTCTCCGGTCATAGTCATATTCCACACTCCGGGGGCTTTTCCCTTTTGCAGACTGGGAAGATGTTCTCCTCCTTGCCGTTGTCTTCCTGCTGCTTTCCGGCTCGGAACCGGCAGGTCTGCGTCTGCGTACCTTCTTCTTCCCGCTGTGCTGCATATCATCTCTCTGACTCATTTGTTTTTTCCCTTTCTTCACCTATATAGCGGCTATATAGCGATATACTATCTTCACCTTGTTCCGTCCTCCCCGTAGACAGTTCGGACGCATTTTTTCTTTGTAACACGCTCTTCCTATCTTAGCATTTTTCGATTTATTTCGCAACAAATCCGCGTAATTATAATGATTTCTTAAATATTGTTTAAATATCTTTTCCATTTTTCCTACATTTAAAACTTTTTCTACAAATACTTTTTTCCACATTTCCGCAAAAATTTGAAAAATTCTATTGACAGATCTGGCAAATGACTGTATACTATATTTTGCTGTGAACGAGACAGCATAACATGTGCGATTAGCTCAGCTGGATAGAGCGTCTGGCTACGGACCAGAAGGTCGGGAGTTCGAATCTTCTATCGCACGTAAGATAAGGATGGCGTATGATGCGGCATCCTTTTTTTCATATTTTGTTTTATGGCTGTTGTCAGAATATTGCGACAATACTCGAAGAAAGTGCCAGGCACCTTTGTAAAGGTGCCTGGCACTTTCTTAAAGCATATTCAGACTATTCCGAAAACTTTTTACTCTGTTCCTGGATCAGCTCCATGTCATCAAAATAATTGATCTTCATGGCAGCCTTCACTTCTTTCAATGTCTGTGCAGCAACTTTTTCTGCTTTCTCGCTTCCTTTTTTCAGGATCTCATAAACCGCCGGAATATCTTTCTGGAATTCTTTTCTGCGGTTGCGGATCGGCTCCAGTTCAGCCTGAAGAACATTATTGAGGAATCGTTTTACCTTCATATCTCCGAGTCCGCCCCGTTTGTAATGCTCTTTCACCTCGTCAAGGTTTTCGTATTCCGGAAGGAATTCCGGGAAATACTCCGGTTTACAGAACGCGTCCAGATATGTGAACACAGTATTTCCTTCCAGCTTGCCGGGATCTTCGATCCGGATATGGGTCGGGTCGGTAAACATGCTGAACACTTTCTTCTTGATGTCTTCCGGCTCCTCGGAAAGATAGATACAGTTCCCAAGAGACTTGCTCATCTTCGCCTTGCCGTCGATTCCGGGAAGACGCATGCACGCCTCATTCTCCGGGAGCAGGATCTTCGGTTCTACCAGAGTCTCTCCGTATACGGAATTAAACTTGTGAACGATCTCCTTTGTCTGCTCCAGCATCGGCATCTGATCTTCTCCCACCGGCACGATCGTCGCCTTGAACGCCGTGATATCCGCCGCCTGGCTGATCGGATAAGTAAAGAATCCCACCGGGATGCTGGCCTCAAAATTTCTCATCTGTATCTCGGATTTCACCGTGGGGTTACGCTGCAGCCTGGACACTGTTACCAGGTTCATATAATAGAAAGACAGCTCGCACAGTTCCGGGATCTGGGACTGAATGAGCAGCGTAGATTTCTCCGGATCCAGCCCGCAAGCAAGGTAATCCAGCGCCACCTCGATGATATTCTGGCGCACCTTTTCCGGATTATCCGCATTGTCCGTCAGTGCCTGCGCGTCTGCGATCATGATAAAAATATCGTCAAAGTCTCCTGTATTCTGGAGTTCAACTCTTCTCCTGAGTGACCCCACATAATGTCCGACGTGGAGCCTCCCCGTCGGACGGTCGCCTGTAAGCATGATCTTTTTCATATAGTTCTTTTCCTCCTGACTCTCATCTCAATTAATCTCATTTATTCTGAAGCGCCGGACGTTTCGCAAGCCCGGGCGCTCTCCTTCCCTCTCTCGCGTAGACGAACTGATACAGCACATATGCCATCAGGAAACCAGCCATCACATCCAGTACAGAGTGCTGCTTCAGGAACATCGTCGCCAGTATGATCAGTGTTGCAAGTATATAAGCCCCATTGCACACCGCTCTGTGCTTCTGGCGTTCTCTGCTCTCATGGATCGCGATGCAGCAACACACGGAATTAAACACATGAAGACTCGGAAATACGTTAGTACATGTATCCGCCCGATATACCATCCTCACCATATCCACAAAAATATTATCCCGCTCAAAGACCATTGGTCTCAGATCCTGACCGTTTGGAAAGATAGTTGATATGATGAGGAAGATCGTCATGCCTGTAAACATGATCTTCGCCAGTTTATAAAATCCTTCTACATCCGTAAAAAAGAAGTAGAGCATTACCGCTGCGATAAAAACAAACCACAGCAGATAGGGCACGATGAAATACTCCACAAACGGGATGTATTCGTCCAACGGTGTCTGTATCACGTGATAATGAGTAGTCACATGTTTCTCCAGAAAAAGAAACCATGGCATATACACGAATATATACAGGAACACCCACGCATGTTTATATTTTTTTGTCAGTTCAGTGAATCTTTTTTTCCACTTCATAATCTGATGCTCCCTTGGTAAGTGCGTTCCGCCTGATACAGGCTGTACGCTCCACAGCATATTTTCTTTGATCAGCCTCGATTATAGCACGATTCAAAATCAACAACAACTGACTTCATAAAACATTAACAAATCTTTCGAAGTTCTTCAGCTATCCCGTAATCACACGGATTTTTTCCTCCCCGGTGTACGCCTCCGCCTCTCTTCTCAAAAACAACGGTTCCCCGTCTGTATGGATCGGGAGCGGCTTTTCTGATCTCACCCGGATCCTGCTGCCCCTCCGCAGGGTAACTCCGCGAAATCCCGTGTGCCTCCCAAGCAGTGCCACCGGAAGAAGAAGGAGTACTTTCAGCTTTGGCACATCCGCCGCCACAAGAAGATCCAGCTTTCCGTCGGACGGAAGCGCCTCCGGACAGAAACGAAATCCTCCGCCCTCGCAGGGCAGATTCATGAACGCGGCGAAATACACCTTTTGAAACCTCTCTTCTTTTCCGCCGTCCACCTGCACTGACATGGCCGCAGGCCTGCATTTGATCAGCCGGTCCAGCGCCACCACTGCATAGGAGAGTTTTCCCAGATTCAGCTTGTTTAAAAGTATTTTCCATCTGGAGATGCAGACCTGATGACAGACGCCGGCGTCGAAGCCGATCCCCGCGCTGACCGCAAACTTTCTCTTCTTTCCGTTTCTGGAGATTACTCCCACATCCAGTTCCACAGTCTTTTTTCCGGCCAGGACCACCTCCAGCGCCTCCAGAGGCTCCTTCCGGATTCCCAGGCCGCGCGCGAAATCATTGCTGGATCCGATCGGTATGTATCCGAGCGTGATCTTTCCCGGATCTTTCATCCCGTTCAGGACTTCATTAACCGTCCCGTCACCGCCCAGCACGACAATGGTGTGCTCTTTTCCGTCTGCCGTGATCTCCCGGGCAATCTTCTCCGCATGTCCGGACTTTTCTGTTATATATGTACTGTAGGCGATCTGCCTCTTTTTCAGTTCCGGCTCAATAAGATCCCACGTCATGCCGCCCAATCCGGTGCGTGCATGGGGATTTACGATAAAAATATAGTTCATTCTTCCGTTCCGCCGTCTCCGGGGCAGAGCGTGCTGTCCAGATATTTTCCAAGCAGCCGGCTCATATTTCCCTCAAAATCAACTTTTCCGCTTCTGACACACCACTCGAATACGTTTCCGATGACGATCATCCTGATATCTGTGGTGAACTCTTCAATACTGACATTGAGCCGGATCACTCCCGCTCTGACCGCCTTCTCCACATAGCACTGAACCGTCACGATAGGGTACGGGCGCTCCGAGCGCTCCGCCGCGTTCAGTGCCTGATTTTTTGTATCATAATATCCGGACATAAACTCCACGCCCAGTTCCCGGCAGTATTTTACATAGTTCATATAGACGCCGATAATCCCCTGTTTCGCGCCTTCTACGTCTTTCGGTGTCTCCAGAAGATCCGGGTTGATGGTGGGCTGGTCCTCAATATAATAGGAAAGCAGATCGTCTTTTGTTTTAAAGTGATGGTAAAAGCTTCCGTTAGAAACCCCTGCTTCCTCGCAGATATTCTTGATCGACAATTCTTCGTATCCTTTTTTCTGCAGGATTCTCTTTGCTGCCTGAAAGATCTTCTCCTTCGTCTCCTGTGATTTCTTCTGCTGTCTGGATAATTCTGTTTTCTCCTCCATTGGTAAATACGCTCCTGTTAAATCTTTTTCCATCTGAAAAAATAGCCTGTTCAGTGTTCCCAGTATACCACACTTGGCTCCTCGATTCAAGAAAACAGAGCGGACTCCATTCCTTGTCCGCTCCCCCTTCCCAGCAAAACGACTTATTATCGTTTTCTTTTTCCTGTCACCAGAGAAGTAAACGCTTCAAATGCGGACGGCATGGGGTATTTTTCCTCCAGTTCTTTTTTTCCGGCAAAGATCATATCCCCATCCGCATTTTTCTCCAGCTCATCCACGAGTACCTCATATCCATGCATATGCCATTCCACATGACTGAAAATATGTTTTGCGTTTCCCAGTTTCTTTACCCGGACCGGGGTAAGCCCCAGCTTCTTTGCGTATGCGACGACTTCCTCCTGATCAAGGAACCCTTCCGTGTTCGGGAACTCATACATTCCCGCCAGGAGACCGCTGTCGGGCCTTTTCCTGACTGCCACATCAGTACTGTCGCAGAAAAGAAAAACAGTCCGCTTTTCTATCCTTCTCTCCTTTGCCTTCTTTTTCACCGGAAAGTCAAGCTGGGCCCCCTGCTCATACGCACGACACAGAGATCTCACCGGACACTCCCCGCATTTCGGTTCACCGTTCGGAAGACAGACGATAGCCCCCAGCTCGATCAGCCCCTGATTAAAGTCTCCGGGGCAGTCCCGGGGGATCACTTCCTCCAGCAGTCCTTCGATCTTCTTCCTTGTCCCGGCTTTGGTGATATCCTCCGGATCTGCCAGCAGACGGGTCACCACCCGGAACACGTTGCCGTCTACAGCGGCCTTCGGAATCCCGTATACAAAAGAACTGACCGCCCCTGCAGTATAGTTCCCGATCCCCTGAAGCGACCGGATATCATCATAATTATCCGGAAATTTTCCTCCGAACTCTTCCATGATCTGAACAGCGGCTTTTTTCAGGTTTCTGGCGCGGCTGTAGTATCCCAGTCCCTCCCACAATTTCAGGAGCCGGTCCTCCGGCACCTCCGCCAGCGCCCGAACATCCGGAAGCTCCCGGATAAATCTTTCATAATATGGCTTTACTGCCTCCACTCTGGTCTGCTGGAGCATGATTTCCGAGATCCATACCCGATAGGCATTCATCCGTCTTCTCCAGGGAAGGTCCCGCTTGTTCGCCCGGAACCATTCGACCACCGGCTCAGCAGCCTCCTCAAGTATCGGTTCTCCCAGAACTACCTTCACAGGGCTGTTGATCCGAATACTGTCCTCCGTCACATCACAGTCGTACGCTATCACTCTCACTCCGGCTTTCGCCGCCCTGCGAAGTTCCTCAGCAAACGCCGGATGTGTATCCGTGTTCGGAGTGAAATATTTAACTCCTTTCATCTGGATCACAAAGAAAACATAGGTCTCATACCCTTCCTTCTCCGCGCGCTGCAGTTCTTCCAGATGCTTTACGGCCCGCTCGCTGGGCGCATCCGGAAAACGGCAAACGCCGTCCTCCTCCAGCGTCACTCCCTTTACTTCAATAAAGATCTTCCGTCCCTCTGCCTCCACATACAGGTCAAAACGGGAGTTCCCGTAAGTTGTCTCCGGTCGGATCAGAGAAACATTTTCCACCAGATTTCCTTCTCTGAGCCACTCCTCTACAACACGGTTCGGGATCTGGGAATCCATATTGATCATCCTTTGTCCCTTTTCCACAGCGATCAGATCCCATTTCGTCTTTCTGTCCGGATTGGCACTTCTCTGAATATAAACCCGGGCGCCGGGAACCAGAAGTTCCGCACAGCGCCCTGTATTTTTCACATGCACAGTCTCCTTTTCACCGTTCAGTTCCACATACGCGATAAACCGGTTCGGGCGTTCAAGGAACTCTGCTTTTTCTATTCTCTCATATTTCATTTTTAATCTCTCTCCAGCTCTTTTAACAATTCTGCCATCTATATTCTTGTATCGTCGCCGTTGCAATCACCGGAAGTGCCCAAAGGCACATTCCGGGATTGTAAGCGGTCACCAAGGTCTCGGGCAGGCCCGGACTTTGGCTCGTCGCCGTTGCAAAAAACCAGCCTCCCGTTTCGGGAAGCCGGTCCTGAATATAGTCTGAAATTTCTCTTGATACCGCGCAGCTTATTTCAATGGCGCCCCGTTAAGCCAACAGCGCTTTGATGCCGAAATAAAGCAGTACGATGATACCAAGCACGATCCGGTAATAACCGAATACCTTAAAATCATTTTTCTTGATGTATCTCATCAGGAATTTGATCGCCACGATCGACACAGCGAACGAAATAACTGTCCCGAGCAGCAGAAGAAACGCCTGCATTGCAGTAAAGTTAAGCCCGAAATGGATCAGCTTTACCGCACTGGCTCCGAACATCGCCGGAATCGCCAGGAAGAAAGTAAACTCCGCCGCAACCGCTCTTGATACGCCGAGCAGAAGCGCACCCACGATAGTCGCTCCGGAGCGGGATGTTCCCGGTATCATTGCCAGCATCTGAAATACTCCGATGATCAGCACCATCTGTATGGAGAGCTGAGAAAGTTTTTTCACCTTTGGTTCCTTTCCATGCTGATAATTTTCTATCACGATAAAGAGAACACCATAGATGATCAGCATAGCCGCAACCACATATGCGTTATTAAACTTCTCTTCGATAAAATCATTGAACGGAATTCCGATCACTGCCGCCGGAATCGAACCGATCACGACCTTGATCCAGAGCTGGATCGTCATCATCTTCTGCTTTTCTGTCTTCTTTGGTGAAAACGGATTCAGTTTATGGAAATAGATCACCACGACTGCCAGGATCGCGCCAAGCTGGATAACCACATAAAACATATCCAAAAAGGCCTGATCCTGTTTGAGCTGCAACAGCTGCTCCAGCAGGATCAGATGTCCTGTACTGCTGATGGGAAGCCACTCGGTGATTCCCTCCACGATTCCGAAAATAATTACTTTTAAGACTTCTAGCATACTCTTTCTCCTCCTCCAAGAGCAAATTTTTCTATCGCTTTCGCCACACCGTCCGCTTCATTGCTTTCTGTTATGTAATCGGCCGCTTTCTTTACCTGCTCTTCCCCGTTTTGCATGGCAACACCAAAACCGACTTCCCGGAGCATTTCCGTATCGTTGTCGCCGTCTCCGCAGGCCATGATCTCTTCCCTCTTTATTCCGAGAAGTTTCCCCAGTTCCACCAGTCCGGTTCCTTTGTTTACTCCCGCTGCATTGATCTCAATATTATATCCCAGAGATCCCACCAGCGCCAGTCCGTCAACCCTGCTCAATTCTTCCCAGGCTTTTGTTCGCTCTTTCATGTCTGCAAAGAGCGCCTGTATCTTATCGAGACCTTTATCTTCCTGTACGGTAAATTCAAGAATATCATCCACCCAGATCCTTGTCGTCCTGATATATTCCCACATATTCGGATTATGATGATACCGTTCTACCTTGTCTTTTTTATCTTTGGGCGCATATCCCTGCCCTTCAAAATATACCTCTTGTAATGTATCATATTTTCCGCAGATTTCCAATGTTTTTTTCGCCAGTTCCAGAGGAAGGAGCTGCTCCTTTAAGACTTTCCCCTCTGTTCTGTCAATGATCCTCGCTCCATTGGATGTCAGGGCATATCTCATCCCCGGAAACTCCCTTAGTTCTTTCGGTATTCCCATCCACGGACGCCCGGTCGCCACCAGTACTATGATCCCGGCGTCCAGCGCTTTCTTTATCACTTCTCTGGAATAAGGGGTAATCTCCTTCTTCTCGTTGAGAAGAGTCCCGTCCAGATCCAGACCGATCATTTTTATCCTGTGCTTCACTTTTCTACTCCTTCTCCTCTTTAAGCCGCGGCGTGCGTATGCGTGCGTATCGACCGGCTTCATCCAGCCATGCTTAAGCTTCACTTACGGCGTGCGCGCCCTCCGGCTTCGTCCAGCCATGCTCAAGCTCGATTCCGCCGCTTTGCGGCTTCTTCTCGCTTATGGCGTGCGCCGTATAGTTATATAGGGAAGCAATCCGTTGCAAGCAAGCTTGCACAGCTTGCTTTCCTACATAACTGCATGGCTTACTTAAAAAATATTTTAACAGAGTTTGCGTAATAACGCAATTTATAGTATAATAGTTTTCCGGTAATTGTTAACCATTTGTTACAAAAATGTGTAACAACTATTTTTTCAGAAAGGATATTGAGATTATGGCACTCTATAGAAAACGAAGGATGAGGACGGGCATTGCCCTGATCTGTTCTCTCGCGGTCACACTTTCGGTTGTTCCCTCATACGCGGCGGATGATATCGAAAGTCTGGAAAACCAAACCTCTGCCCTTGAAGATGAACTTAAAGGTATCAACCAGGAAATCCTCTCTCTGAGCGATGAGATTTCTTCTACTGAGATGCAGGTTGAGATTCTTAACGGCGAGATCCAGAAGACGACAGATAATCTTCAGGAAGCCGAAGCAAATGAGGCAAAACAGTACGAAGACATGAAGACCCGAATTAAATATATGTATGAACACGGCAATGCAACACTCCTTGAGATGCTTTTTTCCGCCGAAGATATGACAGATTTTCTGAACAAAGCGGATTTTATCGAAAATCTGAGTGAATACGACAGAGATTCCCTGAACAAGCTGAAAGAGATTCACCAGGAAATTGCAGATGAAAAAACCGCTCTGGAAGAGCAGCAGGATTCTCTTACAGACCTTCAGTCCAGCCTTGAGAGCAAAAAGCAGCAGTTACAGACTAAAGCGAATGAAACCTCCACAAATCTGGAAGAAGTAAATCAGCGACTCGAACAGGCTCGGAAAGAGGAGGCTGAAAGGATCGCCCGCGAGGCTGCCGAACGCAAAGCCGCGGAAGAAGCTGCCGCAGCCGCTGCGGCTGCAGCGCAGAGCAGCTCCTCCGGTTCTTCATCATCCTCCGGAAGTTACGATGATTCTGTTGTAAATGGAGGATCTGTAAGCGCTTCTTCCGATGACGTCACGCTTCTCGCAGCGCTTCTTGACTGCGAAGCTATCGGAAGCTACGATGCGATGCTTGCGGTTGCGACTGTGATCATGAACCGTGTGGAAAGTTCCAGCTTCGGAAACAGCATCTCTTCCGTGATCTATGCAGGCGGACAGTTTGAGCCGGTATGGACAGGGCGTCTGGATTCACGGCTTGAAAGCGGTCCGAGCAGTCTGGCCATGCAGGTGGCCCAGGATGCGATCAATGGCTCACGGCTGGCCGCGGTTGCTGATTGTTACTATTTCCTTTATGCACCTTCTACAAACCGGGACGGCATCAATATCGGAGGAAATCTTTTCTTTACCAGTTGGTAGAGTTTTGAATGTATAAAAACAGGAAGGAATTCATTTTTCGTAGAATTCCTTCCTGTTTTTTATTAGGATCATATCCTGCCAGCCATCTAGTGCCCTGATGTTGCTTTTAGGCCTATAATACCAATAAGAAGCATCACAACAAAGAACAGCCTCGCGGGGGAAACAGACTCCTTGAAGAGAACAATTCCTATGATAACCGCCCCCAGCGCGCCTATCCCTGTCCAGATTGCGTAGGCAGTCCCCAGCGGCAGGTTCTTCGTCGCCTGGGCAAGAAATACAAAACTCAGTATCAGACCTGTCACTGTCAGTATCGTATATTTTATCTCACTGAATCCGTCAGAAAGCTTCATGCATGTTGACCAGAAACATTCCAGCCCTCCGGCGATCACTAAAAGTACCCATTCCATCTTTTTTCCATCCTTTCATTATATCAATTTTATCCACAAAACAAAGAAAGCGTCGGATATGTATCTTTAAAAGCCTAATGATACAATCCAACGCTTACCCGGCGGCAATTTCAATATGAAATTATACCTATACTAACTCGATCAGAACCTCCATAGCCGCATCACCTTTACGCTGTCCGATCTTAATGATCCTTGTGTAACCACCGTTGCGGTCTGCATACTTCGGTGCAATCTCATCAAAGAGTTTTGCTACCATGTCAACACTCTTTGTGTTTGCTTTCTTTCCTGCTCCCTTAGCCGGAACTTCTTTCACCGGATAAAGAACTTTCATCATTTCACGTCTTGCGTGAAGTCTGCTCGGCTGATCTTTTTTGATCTTCTTCTCAACTTCGTCATAAACTGTTACTTTCTTTCCGTCTACAACTTCTTTGACTCTCTTGCCGTCTTTATCTTTACGTGCAACCTTGGCAGTAACTGTAACTTCATCGAAATTATCTTTCTCTCTTACTGCCATCGCGATCAGACCTTCAGCAATCTTGCGGATCTCTTTTGCCTTCGCTTCTGTTGTAACGATCTTGCCGTTGTTAAGCAGTGCCGTTACCTGATTTCTTAACAGGGCTTTTCTCTGTCCTGATGTTCTGCCAAGTTTTCTATACTTTGCCATTTCTTCCTCCTATTTCTTTCTGTTCAGCCGCGCCAATCGCAAAGACGCACTTGCGTGCTTACTGCGGCTGCCGCCGCTCTTTGCTCATGAGAAGGCGCTCATCCCATGTATACGCCCGCACTCAAAACCATGCTAGCATGGTTTCTGTGCCCGGTCAATACATGGCTGAACTAGAATAACACATTTGGTTATGCATCTTCGGGCTTATTAATCAAATGTTTCTGCCGCGCTCTTCGGGCTTACCGGCAGAAAATATCTTTCTTATTATTCCTCTCCGTGGTTCAGCTCAAGATTGAGTTCTTTCAGCTTAGCCAGGACTTCTTCCAGAGACTTACGTCCCAGATTACGGACTTTCATCATATCTTCCGGCGTTTTGTTTGTAAGTTCTTCTACCGTGTTGATTCCGGCTCTCTTCAGACAGTTATATGAACGTACGGAAAGCTCAAGTTCATCAATGCTCATCTCAAGTACTTTTTCTTTCTCGTCATCCTCTTTCTCGATCATGACTTCCGCTGCCTGAGCAACCTCAGAAAGATCAATGAAGAGTTTCAGATGCTCGCTGAGCACTTTTGCCGCAAGGCTTACTGCCTCGTCCGGGAGCATTGTTCCTTTTGTCCATACATCCAGAGTGAGTTTGTCATAGTCAGTGATCTGACCGACACGGGTGTTCTCAACTGACAGATTGACTCTCTCTACCGGTGTATAGATAGAATCGATCGGAATCACACCGATCGGCATGTCTTCCGTCTTATTCTTATCAGCACTTACATATCCTCTTCCCTTTGTGATGGTAAGTTCCATGTAAAGCTTGCTGTCTTTCCCTCCGCTCAGAGTAGCGATGACCTGATCAGGATTTACGATCTCAATATCCGAATCAGCCTGGATATCAGCGCCTGTCACGACGCCTTCTCCTTCGTATTCAATATAAGCGGTCTTCACTTCATCTGACTCTGATGTGTTCTTGATCGCCAGAGATTTCAGGTTCATGATGATCTCTGTCACATCTTCCTTGATCCCCGGTATGGAGCTGAATTCGTGCAGGACGCCGTCGATCTTTACAGAACTGATGGCTGCTCCCGGAAGAGAAGAAAGCATGATTCTTCTCAGAGAGTTTCCAAGCGTAGTTCCATATCCTCTCTCCAGCGGTTCTACGACAAATCTGCCGTACTTCTTATCTTCTGAAACATCTGTAATCTCAATATTCGGTTTATTAAAATCAAACACTACACAGACCCTCCTTGTGGGTTAAAATATGTTTGAGGGGGTACAATTCTTTCTAAATAACGATTGTCTTTGCAGACGTTCAATTATTTAGAATACAGCTCGACGATAAGCATCTCGTCAACCGGAACATCAATCGCTTCTCTTGTCGGAAGCTCTTTCACAGTACCTTTCAGATTCTCAGAGTCAACATCC
Organism: Candidatus Mediterraneibacter excrementigallinarum; assembly: GCA_019120075.1. Lineage (GTDB taxonomy): Bacteria > Bacillota > Clostridia > Lachnospirales > Lachnospiraceae > Mediterraneibacter > Mediterraneibacter excrementigallinarum. Next base: position 848 of record DWVT01000109.1, on the reverse strand, counting down.
AGCCAGTCCGGAATCATGTTTCCTGCTGTCACCTCGAGGATCTCTTTATATCTCGGTGAGCTTTTCTTTGTCTCTTTGATCTCGATCGTATCTCCGGCTTTTACAAGGTAAGACGGAATGTTTACCTGCTTGCCGTTTACAAGAACGTGCTTGTGATCAACGATCTGTCTTGCTTCTTTTCTTGTTCTTGCAAGACCCATGCGGAAAACAACATTGTCCAGTCTGGACTCCAGAAGTCTCATCAGGTTCTCACCTGTCATTCCTTCCATCTGTTTTGCTTTTGCATAGTAGTTTCTGAACGGCTTCTCTAATACACCGTAAATGAATTTTGCTTTCTGTTTCTCACGTAACTGGAGACCATACTCGCTCATTTTTCTGTTTGATCTTTTTAACTGTCTGTTAGATTTCTTATTGATTCCTAAATAAATCGGATCCATTCCAAGGGAACGGCATCTTTTAAGAACAGGAACTCTGTTTACTGCCATGTCTATCCTCCTAAATTTATACATGCCAGCGGGCATCTCATGCCGCTGTTATATTTCCTTCCATAGTAACGCTAAAAACCGAACCTGCCAAAACGTCTGTAATTAGACTCTTCTGCGTTTCGGCGGGCGGCATCCGTTGTGCGGAACCGGTGTTACGTCCTTGATGCTCACTACGTCAATACCGCATGCCTGAAGCGCGCGGATTGCTGCTTCTCTTCCTGATCCCGGTCCTTTTACGAATACATCTACAGATTTAAGACCATGTACTAATGCTGCCTTAGCTGCTGTCTCAGCTGCCATCTGTGCTGCATATGGAGTAGATTTCCTTGAACCTCTAAATCCCAGACCGCCTGCACTTGCCCA
>DWVT01000108.1 GCA_019120075.1 Candidatus Mediterraneibacter excrementigallinarum | reverse complement strand
TATATTTTCCAAAATAGCGCTGGGCGTTCTCCTGAGGCGTCTTTGTGGGATCCAGAGGGATGGATACCATCTCATTTGTATAGTAGTTGAGCGCTTCCAGTTTTTTCGCTCCTTCCTCTAGATTATAGCCGTAGGTGTTGATCAGTTCACCAAAGACCTTGAATCTGTCCCGGTTTTCCGTGTCTTTGAGCTGACGGAGCTGAAGGTCATATTTCTTACGGTTTCTCTCAAGGGCTGTCTGGACGACATGGCGCAGATCCGCGGATTTCTGGCGGATGCGTGTAATCCGGCTCCGGGTGGAGTAGAACGTCTCCAGGACTTCTGAGATGGAGTTGTATTCCCTGCGCGTATATTTTGAAAAATGAGTCAGGGGCAGAGCGGAAAACTCTTTCGGCTCCTGTCCGTCAAAATAGATTGCGGGAGAGAAACAATGTTCCTTTACAGCAGAGAGATAGATGTTAAACTGGGTGTAAAGGTGGAGAAGGATATCTTCGGAATATTCCTTCGCGGGGACAGAAGAGTCAAGACCCGCAAGGAAGCAGATTTCCTCCGCCGTTACCGGGCTGATACCTGTGAAACTGGTGTAGACCGCCTTTGCCAGCGGAACCGGCTTTTCTGTCAGAAGAGAGGTGAACTCTTCCAGAGAAACGTTCAGGGGATCTGCCTTGTGCATGGTGTCAGGAATGAAATATTCCCGGCCCGGCAGGACTTCCCTGACAGAGCTCATCTGCGCGGATACATGTTTGATGCTGTCGATGATCTTTCCGTCTTCTGTACAGAAGATGATATTGCTGTGCTTCCCCATGATCTCCACGATCAGGTCTTTCCGGCAGAGATCCCCCATTTCATCCAGGTGCTCGACAGTAAAGTGGATGATCCGCTCCAGCTTCGGCTGCCATACGTCTACGATCCGTCCGCCTCCGATATGTTTCCGGAGGAGCATGCAGAAGTTGGGTGCTGTGATGGGACTTGGCTTATTACTCTCTGTCAGGTAGATAAGGGGCAGAGAGGCGTCTGCCGAGATGGAGAGCCTTTTCTGTCCGGAGGGAGTCTTTATAGTAAGGAGAAGTTCGTCTGATTCCGGCTGGGCAATCTTGGCGATTCTTCCGTCAGTTAACTGTTCTTTTAATTCGTGGACGAGATCCGCCACGACGATTCCGTCAAATGCCATATCTATTCCTCGTTTCTTTTTTATATCAGTTGATAATAAACTTCGTATTTATATAGAGAATTACTGGAATAAGTATAGCGAAAGTGGCGTGGTTTCGCAAGCATATCAGAAATTTGAATATTGTGGTTGACCCGTACTCCCCGAAAGGCGTATAATAACCCTTATAGTCTGGTCAGAGGAACGGACTGAAATACAAAATAACAGAGGATGAAACACTATGATAAAAAGCATGACCGGCTTTGGAAGATGCGAGATCCAGAAGGATGCCAGAAAATTCACCGTAGAGCTTAAAGGAGTGAATCACCGATATCTTGATGTCAATATCAGGATGCCTAAGAAACTGAACTTTTTTGAGACAGCAATCCGTACCCTGCTGAAATCATACGCTACCAGGGGAAAAGTGGACATCTTCATCACGTACGAAGATCTGTCTCAGAATCAGGTGTCGGTGAAGTATAATGAGGCTCTGGCGGCAGAGTATCTCGGGTATCTGAACCGGATGGCGGAAGAGTTCGGGCTGGAGAACGATGTCCGCGTCTCGACTTTGTCACGGTATCCGGAAGTGTTCACTATGGAAGAACAGGCGGAGGACGAAGAGGAACTCTGGAACGGACTGAAAGAAGCCCTGGAAGGAGCTTTTGAGCAGTTTGTGGAGACAAGGACAACAGAAGGAGAAAACCTGAAGAAAGATATCCTGGAAAAACTGGGAACGCTTGAGGAACTGGTCGGATATATCGAAGAGAGGTCTCCTCAGATCGTGAAGGAATACAGGGAAAAGCTGGAAGAGAAGACAAAGGAACTGCTTGCTGACACACAGATCGAGGACAGCCGGATCGCAGCGGAGGTGATCCTTTTTGCAGACAAGATCTGTACGGATGAAGAAGTGGTAAGGCTTAAAAGTCATATCAGCCATATGAGGAACACCCTGGAGGAGAAAGAGGGGATCGGGCGTAAGCTGGATTTCATTGCCCAGGAGATGAACCGGGAGGCGAATACGATCCTGTCCAAGGCAAATGATATCGAAGTTTCTGACTGTGCGATCAGCTTAAAGACCGAGATCGAGAAGATCAGGGAACAGATCCAGAATATTGAATGATGCCAGGGCGGAATACGGGGCGCTGAGCAAAGCGGAAGCGAAGACCGCGCAGCACGGAACAATCTGCAGGCATCATGGGCATCATTGAAGAGAAAAAAGTTGTTATAAGAAAGAGAACGGGGATGTAAAAATGGAGAAAAAAGGAATTCTGACCGTAGTATCCGGATTTTCCGGCGCGGGCAAGGGAACACTGATGAAAGAACTGCTGGCGAGATATCCGGAGACATATGCGCTTTCCATCTCAGCGACGACCAGGAATCCGAGAGAAGGGGAAGTGGACGGAAGGGAATATTTTTTCAAAACCAGAGAGGAATTTGAAAAAATGATTGCCAAAGATGAGCTGATAGAGTATGCTAAATATGTTGAAAACTACTATGGAACGCCCCGGGACTATGTTGAGACAAAGCTTTCCGAAGGAAAAGATGTGATCCTGGAGATCGAGATCCAGGGCGCTCTGAAAGTGAAGGAGGCTTTTCCCGATACGCTGCTCCTGTTTGTGACGCCCCCCACTGCCGTGGAACTTAAAAACCGGCTGATCGGCAGAGGGACGGAGACGATGGACGTGATCGAATCCAGAATGAGGCGTGCCTGTGAGGAAGCAGAAGGGATGGACCGGTATGACTACCTTGTCATCAACGATGATCTTGAGGAATGCGTGGAGAGAATGCATGAGATCATCTGTGGGGAACATAACCGGAGTTTCCGCAATAAAGAATTTATGAAGAGTATCAAAGAAGATCTTGAAAGACTGAAAGGAGAAGATTAAGTATGCTGCATCCATCTTATACGGATCTGATGAAAGTGGTAAACAAAGACGTTGAAGAAGGCGATGAGAAAATCGTCAACAGCCGTTACTCGATCGTTATGGCGACGTCAAAGAGAGCAAGACAGCTGATCGCAGGGGAACTTCCGCTGGTTAACGTAAAGGACGGAGAGAAACCTCTCTCGATCGCTATCGACGAACTGAATCAGGGGAAATTAAAGATACTTGCTGAAAATGCAGAAGAAGAGGAATAGTAAGGCAGGGCAGATGCACGTGAGGTATCTGCCTTTTTTGTCCTGGCGACGAGCCAGAGTCCGGGCTTGCCCGGGACTTTGGCGGCCGCCTGTAATTCCGGAATGTGGCTTGGGCATTTCCGGTGGTTTTGATATATAAAGAATGACTGGAGGATTGATATGAAGATACTTTTTATCTCACTGGGCTGTGACAAAAACCTGGTGGATACTGAGGTGATGCTCGGCCTTCTCGCGTCGAGAGGATATGAGATGACAGATGATGAAACGCAGGCGGATATCATTGTGATCAATACATGCTGTTTCATCCATGACGCCAAGGAAGAAAGCATCCAGAATATCCTGGATATGGCGGAATATAAAAAAGAAGGAAAGGTTAAGGCGCTGATCGTGACGGGATGTCTGGCAGAGCGCTACCGCCAGGAGATACTTGATGAGATTCCCGAGGTGGATGAAGTGCTGGGGACAACGGCCTATGACAAGATCCTGGATGCGGTAGATCAGGCGCTGGAGGGAAAACATTCTGTGATCCTGTCAGATCTGGATGCGCTTCCCCTGCCGGAAACGAAACGCCTTGTCACGACGGGAGGTCATTTTGCCTACCTGAAGATTGCGGAGGGATGTGATAAGCACTGTACTTACTGCATCATCCCGAAGATCAGGGGGAATTTCCGAAGTGTGCCCATGGAACGTCTGATACAGGAAGCGCAGGAGCTGGCCGACCAGGGAGTGAAGGAACTTATCCTGGTTGCACAGGAGACCACGCTTTATGGAAAAGACCTGTACGGGGAAAAATCCCTGCACCGGCTGCTGAGAGAACTGTGCAGGATCAGCGGTATCCGCTGGATCCGGATTCTCTACTGCTATCCGGAAGAGATCACGGATGAACTGATCCAGGTGATGAAAGAAGAAGAAAAAGTATGCAACTATCTTGACCTTCCGATCCAGCATGCAAGTGATGAGATCCTGAAACGGATGGGGCGCAGGACGACAAAGCAGGAATTGAAGGACATCATCGGAAAACTGCGCCGGGAGATCCCGGATATCTGTCTGAGGACGACGCTGATCACGGGATTCCCGGGAGAGACAGAAGAGCAGCATGAGGAGCTGGCCGAGTTTGTGGATGAAATGGAATTTGACCGGCTTGGCGTATTCACCTACTCTCCGGAGGAGGGAACTCCGGCGGCATCCATGCCGGACCAGATCGATGAGGAGGTCAAGGAGGAGCGGCAGGCAGAACTGATGGAGCTGCAGCAGGAGATCGCTTTTGACAATGCCGAGAGCATGATCGGAAGAGAAGTGCTGGTGATGATCGAAGGAAAAGTGGCTGACGAGAATGCCTATGTGGGACGGACTTACCGGGACGCTCCGAATGTAGACGGACTGATCTTCATCAACACGGATGAAGAACTTTTATCCGGAGACTTCGCCAGAGTGAAGGTGACCGGAGCGTTAGAATATGATCTGATAGGAGAGTTATTATGAATTTACCAAATAAACTGACAGTACTGCGTGTGATCATGGTGCCTTTTTTTGTGTTTTTTATGCTGACGGATGTGGGAGGCGCCGCAAATAAGTGGATCGCCCTTGCCCTTTTCATCGTGGCGAGCCTGACAGATATGCTGGACGGGAAGATTGCGAGAAAATATAACCTTGTGACCAATTTCGGAAAGTTTATGGATCCTCTTGCGGACAAACTGCTTGTCTGCTCAGCCATGATCTGTCTGATCCCGTCAGGAAAACTGGCACCGGCGATCGTTATCATTATCATTGCGCGGGAGTTTATCATCAGCGGATTCCGGCTTGTGGCATCGGACAACGGGATCGTGATCGCGGCAAGCTACTGGGGCAAGTTCAAGACAGTGTTCCAGATGGCGATGGTCATTGTACTGATCGCGGATCTCGGCGGTGTGTTTGATATTATCGGAGAATTTCTGATCTGGGTGGCGCTGGCGCTTACGATCATCTCGCTGATCGATTATATATGGAAGAACAGACAGGTGCTGACTCAGGGCGGTATGTAGGCAGGAGGAGAGAACATGTATCCGGAATGGCATTTAAGAGAGAAAGATGCGGGAGAGAAAAGCCTGGAAGAAAAGGTTGTTGAACTCCTCGCGGATCGTCATTATACTGTGACTACGGCGGAATCCTGTACAGGAGGACTGATCGCGGGGACTCTCGTCAATGTGGCGGGAGCGTCAGATGTTCTGAATGAAGGATATGTCACTTATTCAAATGAAGCAAAGGAGCGCCTTGTAGGAGTAAAACATGAAACCCTGGAGAGGTACGGCGCGGTCAGTGAACAGACGGCCGGGGAGATGGCACAGGGAGCAGCAAAGGCTGCCGGCGCAGACGCGGCGCTCAGCGCTACAGGAATCGCGGGGCCGGGCGGCGGTACCGCGGAGAAGCCGGTCGGACTTGTCTATGTTGGCTGTTTCCTGAGGGGAAAGACTTCAGTAAAGGAATGCAGATTTACCGGAGACCGGGCGGAAAACCGGATGAATACGGTAAAGACGGCGCTTTCCATGCTGGAGGAGGCTCTGGAACAGGAGTCGAAAAATGACGAAAGTCATGATTGACGAATGCACGAAATTATGCGAAAATATAACAGGTATGAGGCATCGTAAGAAGACCGCGGCAGGTGGCGGCAGGATGTACATCATATGCGAAGAAAATCATACATATTGAAAGGAGTTTTAACATGATTTATTCACATGAAGTAGAAATGATGTGTCCGGTAGCTCAGGGCGCTAATCACGAACCGGCTCCGATCCCGGAAGAGGCAAAATGGGTGAAAGCTAAGGAAATCAAGGACATTTCCGGTTTTACACACGGCATCGGCTGGTGCGCACCTCAGCAGGGAGCATGTAAACTGACTCTGAATGTGAAAGACGGTATCATTCAGGAGGCACTGGTTGAGACCATCGGATGTTCAGGAATGACTCATTCCGCAGCTATGGCGTCTGAGATCCTTCCGGGCAAGACAATCTTAGAGGCATTAAACACAGACCTTGTCTGTGATGCAATCAATACAGCAATGAGAGAACTCTTCCTTCAGATCGTTTACGGAAGAACACAGAGCGCATTTTCAGAAGACGGACTTGCAATCGGCGCAGGACTGGAAGACCTTGGAAAAGGACTCCGCTCTCAGGTTGGTACAATGTATGGTACTTTAGCTAAAGGTCCTCGTTACCTTGAGATGGCAGAAGGTTATGTAACAGGTATCGCACTTGACGAGAACGATGAGATTATTGGATACCAGTTTGTAAGCCTTGGAAAATTCACAGACTTCATCAAAGCAGGCGATACACCGAACGATGCATGGGAGAAGGCAAAAGGACAGTATGGCCGTGTTGCTGATGCAGTGAAGATCATCGATCCGCGTAAAGAGTGATCGGGACAGGCGGGGAAGATTCCGCAGAGGCTTCATTAAATCTCAATACAGGTAAATAATTCAGGAGGATATATAAATGGCTTTATTTGAATCATATGAAAGAAGAATTGATAAAATCAATGAAGTTTTAAACAGCTACGGCATCGCTTCCCTGGAAGAGGCTGAGAAGATCACAAA
>DWVT01000107.1 GCA_019120075.1 Candidatus Mediterraneibacter excrementigallinarum | reverse complement strand
CCGACCTCGCCTGTATATGCGGTCTTCTGGATCGTGTCGATGACTTTTTTCTCCCATTCTTCGGAAGAGACAACAATCTCGAATTTGATCTTCGGCTGAAGGAAAAGGTCAACCTCGGATCCGCGGACGATCTCTTTGTATCCGCGCTGTACACCGCATCCCATGATCTGTGCCACGGTGATACCGTTTACCTGGATCTTGTTGAGGGCTTCTTTAATCTCCTCATATTTTTCTTCCCTGACGATTGCTTCTATTTTAATCAACATAGTCTGTTCCTCCTATCCTTTCACCTTTATACCAGAATACTTCTATTTAGTCAAAACCGTTGAAGGACGGGTAAGCATTCTCTCCATGCTGTGAAGCATCCAGTCCAACGATCTCATCTTTCTCATCGACACGGAGCTTCGTGAAGATCCGGATGATTCCGATACAGATCAGGGAGCCGACTACTGCGACAGCGATCGTTACAAGGATACTGATGATCTGAGCAACAAACAGTCTTGTCTCACCGAATACGAGACCATCCCACTGAGCAACGGAGTTGATGGAACTCTGACCGAAGAGTCCTGTTGCGATTCCTCCCCAGATACCGCCGATACCGTGGCAGCCGAATGCGTCGAGAGAGTCATCGATCTTCAGTTTCTGTTTGATGATATTCATCATTGTATAACAGATCGGGCTTACAAGCGCGCCGATGATGAAGGATGCCCAGATCGGGACAAAACCTGCTCCCGGTGTGATCGCCACAAGTCCGACTACAAGACCTGTGCAGGCGCCTACCAGCGTCGGTTTTCCGTCTTTTACTGTATCGATGAGCATCCAGGAAAGCAGAGCCGTTGCCGCTGAAATGGATGTTGTCATGAATGCGTGAGCTGCAAGTCCATCGGCTGCAAGTGCGCTTCCGGCATTGAAGCCATACCATCCGAACCAGAGAAGAGAAGCACCGATCACAACGAACGGAATGTTGTGTATGCGGTAAGTTGCTTTGTTGTATCCACGTCTCTGACCAAGATAGATAGCAAGTACAAGTGCGCTTACACCGGAACTGATATGTACTACGTTTCCTCCGGCGAAGTCAACAGAACCGATTGCAGCCAGGAATCCGCCCTGACCCCATACCATATGTGCCATCGGATAATAAACGATGATCGACCAGAGTGCAATAAAAGCAAACAGTGCCTTGAATTTCATTCTTCCTACGACCGCGCCGGTGATCAGCGCCGGTGTGATCATAGCAAACATCATCTGGAATCCGGCATATACAAGATGCGGGATACTGTCGGAATAAGGACCGGCATCCCAGCCGACTCCGTTCAATGCGAGATAGTCAAAACCTCCGATGATTCCGCCGTGATCGGTTCCGAAAGCAAGCGAATATCCGAAGAGCGTCCACATAAATACGGAGAGCCCCATGATGGCTACGCAGGCCATCATTGTGTTAACAACGTTTTTCCTCCTGACGAGACCGCCATAGAAAAAAGCAAGACCGGGCGTCATGATAAATACAAGCGCCGCGCAGATCATTATAAAGCCAGTGTTTCCTGTGTCCATAAAAATACCTCCCATGTACCTTTGGATTTTCGGACTTTCATCTGCCGCCGTACGTCAACAGGAAAAAGACCGTTTATCAGATGGGGATTTCCACATCCGGTAAAACAAGAAAAGACGCCTGATCGGTGAGGCCGTTTTTTACCTCATCATCAGACGTCTTTGTCTTGTGGCTTAGTGTAGCAGAATAAAAAATAAAAATCAAGCGAAAAACAAATAAAAATAAAGTTTTTGTTAAAAAATAAAGAAAATTTTAAAAAAAATTGATAATTCTCGGGCAGATTTACAGAAATATCAAAGAAAACATGCTATTACAGGTTATATCCATACCCGGGAACAGGATTGCAAAAATGAGAGGCGGGTGGTATGATTATTTCACATCAAAATCCCAGATAAAGTTTTTCTATAAATTCATATATCTGGAAAGTAACACGGTTTTCGTGTCATATCTCAATTTATCATGGCAATTCAGCCGGAGATACCATATTTTGATGAAATTATAACTTACATTTTACTATGATGTGAAAAAGCGGGACGGAGCCGTGGATCTTTATGATATGTTCAGGCTAAATTAAGAATTAAAAGATGAAAAAATCCTGGAAAAATACATACCGAATTACCGGATCAATCTGATCGATGCGGGAAATATGGAGCATTTGGAGCAGTTTCATACGGATTTACAACAGGTGTTTGGGATGTTAAAATGTAGAGGTGAAAAAGAAAAGCTTCAGGAATACATAAAGGAAAACAGAAATTATTTTGAAAATGTGGACGTGGAGACCTACCAGGCTGTAAGAGTATTTCTTCAGTCGGAAACCATGCTGAAAGAGATACCGGTAATGGAGAAGGAGGAAAAGATCAATATGTGTCGGGCAATGGAAGAATGGTATGCAGATGCGGTCAGGGAAGGGATGGCAAAAGGGATTAAAGATGGACGCAGACAGGAAAAAAACGCTATTATCGTAAAAATGCTTGAGGGTGGTATGACTGTAAAGGAGATTAAAAAGTTCACGGGAGGAACAGAAGCAGAGATCGAACAGGCCCGCCTGGAAGCTGCGGCAGGGAAAGAGTTATGATAAGTCCGGGAATCCTGATCTTTGCAGGGACAACAGAAGGGAGAAAGCTTGCGGAATATGCATCAGAGCATGATATAAACTGTTATGTGAGCACTGCAACTGAATATGGAAAAAGTATTCTCGGAGATCTGAAAGGAATCGAATGTATCTCCGGCCGAATGGATGAAACAGAGATAGAAGATTTCGTGAAAGATCATGATATCCGTCTTGTGATCGATGCAACTCATCCGTTTGCGGTGAAAGTAACGAAAAACATCAGATCAGCCTGTCAGACTGCAGATATACAGTATATCCGCTGCCTGAGAGAGGACGGAAAAAAGCCTGATGTGTGTGAAGACAGCGAAGGGGAAAATATTGTTATTACCGGTTCCGTGCAGGAGGCAGTGGAATATCTCCGACATACTCAGGGAAATATTCTGATCGCTACGGGAAGTAAGGAACTCCATCTCTATACTGCCATCGAAGGATATGAAAAGCGCTGTTTTGCCCGTGTCCTGTCTACCAGAGAAGCGGTGGAGGAGAGTGTACGGCTGGGATTTAAAGGACGTAACCTGATCGCCATGCAGGGACCTTTTTCTGCCGAGATGAATGTGGCTCTGCTGCATCAGACAGAAGCAACATATTTTGTCTCAAAAGAGTCGGGAAAAGCAGGCGGATTTGAGGAAAAGGTAAAGGCTGCCCGGGAGACAGGGGCAGTGCTCGTTGTTGTGGGACGTCCGGAGGAAGAGGGAGAAACACTGGGGGATGTGACCAGAATGATGGAACACTTTAATGCAGGTAAAAAGAAATAATCAATATCCTTACATCACAGGCGGGATATATCCCGCCTGTATTGCTTTTGTCACAGCCTCCACTGTTGAGGAGACGCCCAGCTTTTCAAAAATATGCTGGATATGGTTGGAGAGAGTCCTCTCACTGATGAAAAGTTCTGCAGCGATATCCCTTCGCTTTTTCCCGCTGCAGAGCAGGGACAGGATCTTCTTCTCTGCGTCAGTCAGCTCCTCAGGAACAGCATAGTCCTTTTCTGTCGGGAAACAGGTCTTTCCACTATAAACATCAGCCAGTGCTTTTACAAGGGTCTCAGGCCGGATACTTTTGTTCAGAAATCCGCTCAGACTCTTTTTTCTTGCTTCATAGCGGTATACAGGGAGATCATATCCGGTCAGGATTATGATTTTCAGGCCAGGATGGCGAGCGAGCAGAGATGCGGCGGCTTCCAGCCCGTCAGAGCCGCTGTTCTTTCCAAGATTTATATCCATGAGGACAATGTCAATCCTGTTGCTCCCTATTAGTTCTTCCAGATTTTTCGTATCTTGTACAGAGATGAAATGTTCGATTTCATCGTATCCCTCCAGGGCAGCCGAAAGGCTGGCAGCAAAGAGAATGTGGTCGTCAACCAGTAAAATGTTCATAAGAATTCTCTCCTTTCATGGGAAGTTCAATTCGTATTTCAAAACCTGAAGAGACGCAGGAACAGACTGATACGGTGCCTCCAAGTGAAGAAATGCGATCCTGTATGGAGATAAGCCCTTTGTGTCCCTCCGGAGAAGAAAGTTCAGAGTCCGGCGGAGAAAAACTTCCGTTGTCGCCTGCAGACAGACGGATCCTGCTTTTTTCCTGAGACAGAGATATCTTGGCCTGATCCCCGTCGGAATGCTTGTATATGTTGATAAGCAGTTCCCGGATGATCCGGAAGATCAGCATGTCATAGGGCGCCACGAGAAAAAGGTCATCCGGGCAGTCAAAATGGATTTGGATTTTCCGTCCGGGAAAAGCCGCGGAAACCGTTTCTATGAGCATGGCATAGTTTTCCCGGGGAGTCAGTCCCTGGCGGAGGACAGGATGGTAGTCCTGCATTTGTTTCCGGATCCGGGAATTCAGACTGTCCAGGGTATCTGAGGCCAGTTCCAGCATCTCAGGACGGTCGGGACAGTTCAGGAGATTCCGGACGGCGTGAAGATCCTGGAGTACGTTATCGTGGAGATAGTCTGCAAATTCTTCCCTGAGTTTTTCCTCTTCCCTCAGACGGTCGAGGGCAGCGGAGTAAGGATCCGGCTCACTCCGGTGCCGGAGACTCTGATCAATGCAGATGCCGCACAGGAAGACCAGACAGGTGAACAGATCCGCCAGTGCAAAGAATCCTCCGATCCCGGCTCGGGTAAGGGCGGACATGGCTCCGCAGAGGAGTAGCGACGAGATGGTCAGGGACGCAATCTGTTTTCTGTTCAGGAGGGACAGAAACGGAGTGGGTCCTTTCTCCTTCAGAGCGATGCCGTGAACGCTCAGAAAGAAAAGCAGAACCGGCAGGTAGATCCCGAAGTTTTCCAGCGCGCCTTCTCTGTCTGCTGCAAAACTGCAGTACAGGAAAAACAGGCACAGAGTGGCTCCCGCGGATGCGAGCAGAGGACGCCGCTCGCTTTTCAATACAAACAGCACCCGCTTTCGATGGAAGAGCAGCAGGAAGATAAGGATCGCAAGGGTGCCGCAGAATTGGATGCCATAGAGAAAACTGTAGGTGCGGCGGGAAAAGCAAAGCCCGAGGATGGCGTCCAGAACGAAAAATGCGAGAAGGAAGTCTGCCATCTTCCGGAACCGGTATCCGCTGCCCTGAAATAAAAAGTACAGAAGAAACCGGGCGGACAGATATCCGATCACCGGTCCCAGGACGAGGAAGAGGAAGGAGGACATATGCCGGTACTCCGGAGCCAGCAGGATATACCAGCCATCCAGGGCGAGCAGAGCACAGAACAGGGTGAGGACCCGGCTGCCTTTTAGATTCCTCGAGTTGATATAGACGATATCACCCAGGATCAAAGTGGTCAGGGCAAGCGGTACGACCTCCGAGGGATTCCGGCCGGCGCTGCCGGACAGGACCCCCTGGGAGAGAAAAAAACACACATAAAGGAGCATTCCTGCATGGTTTACAAAAAAGAGCAGTTTGGTGGTCAGCAGTTTCATGGTTCAACCCTCCCGGTTCCAGAATCTGTGAAGACCGCCCGGCAGCAGGCGCGCACGGTGATCAACCAGTATATCAAATATATCACTCCGGTCAACAACACTGCAAGAAGCACCGGCAGATACAGGAGAGGAGAATTTCCCAGAAGATTCTGCATCAGCGCTTTTTTGTAGACAAGAGAGGCGAACATACAGTCCACAAGGCCGAAAAGAAAAGGAATGGCAAAAAAGACAAGTACCTGTCTACGGATGATCCGGCGTATCCTTTTCCGGGAATAGCCCATTTTCCAGAGGATCCTGTAATCGCTTTTGCTGTCTGATACTGCGGTCAGATTGTTGAAATACAGGATGCTTCCGGAGGCGATAAAAAACAGCACCACCAGAAATCCGATGAGCAGAAAGGTGGAACTGTTCACAGAGAGCAGTTCTCTCTGACGGTGGGAATGCCCCTGAAGGTAAGGGCTTCCGTCAAGCAGCTGATCCAGTGCGCTGTACAGGCGTTCATTGTTTTTGACCCCGTTTCCGTTGATGCTGAGGATGCTCCGGCAGGGAAGATCTGCGCCGCTTATTTTCTGAAAGAGATTATCACTGACGATCAGAGTTCCCACACTGTTTGCAAAAGAAACGGAATTATCCATGCTGGTCTCCTTTACAGTTACGGGGATTTCTTCACTGTCTAGCTGAAGAGAATACGTCCTGCCTGCCTCAGAAGAACTGTCCCGGTCTGGCTCGTATCTGATCAGGATGCATTCGTCGTCTTTTAGTGTGGGGAGCTGTTCTGCGGCTTTTTTACGTCCCTGCGCCAGCAGGAGAGCGCGGTGACTGCTCAGGGAAATGCACTCGAATCCGGGATCCCTCAGGGTTTCGCCGCTTTTGAAATTCTCCTGTGCTGTTCCCAGACTGTATTCAGGCGGCAGGAGTGACTCCGGTGAACCAGAGCTTACAGTATAAATATCGGTCTCAAGGAAAGAGGCTGCTCCGGGATCAGAGGCATACCGCATGACGAGAGCTCTTGCCTCGGATATCTCATCCTTCTCTGTAACCCGGAATTCGATTTCTGAGGGTGTGATCCGTGAGAGCGCAGCCACAGGGTAATACAGAGAAAGTGCCATAACGCTTGAAACAGTGAGCGCAGCGGCAGACAGCAGAGTAAGCATGATCAGCGTTCTCGCTCCGGAGCGGATCCGGTAGATAAAACCGGGGATTAAAATGATCCGGTCCGGCGTATAAAACCGGTCTGCGTTTTGCCTGTCCTTATCAAGAAGAAAGGGGAGGAAAGCGAAGATAAAAAGCACTGTCCCGCAGACCACGAGAAAAAGGGTGATCATACCGGTGAGGTAGAAACCGGAAGTGATCCAGATGGAATCCTCACCTCGGATGATATCCAGTGAAAGAAGATATCCTGCCCCGGTCATCGCAAGTCCGGCTGCAGCCGGGAGACGGCGGAATTTCATTTTCTTCTCTGCCTTTTTCCTGGAACGGACCAGTCCGATGAGAGGAGTTCGGAGGAGGACAGAAGCATTGGAAACTGAGATCAGCAGGATGATTACAAGGAGAAATCCTGCCGTGTATACTGCGGCACGGGGAGCAAAAAAGGGGATGCCGGAAGGATCTACATTCAAGTCCAGCAGAGCGGTCACGGCGAGAACGATTCCGCGATGGAGGAAGGATCCGAAGAAGAGTCCAAGAAGCAAAGCTCCTGCGCAGAGAAAGATATTTTCACAGCATAGCAGGGCAAGAATAGAATTCCTCCGGTATCCCAGCAGGGCGTAGATGCCCAGTTCTTCGCTTCGGCGGCGTAGAAAGAAGCGGTTGGAATACGTCATGTAAAAGATGACGAAAGCCATCAGGAAGATTGAGATTGTCCTGCACATGGATTCTACACGCCCGTCAGAGGAAATCTTCTCCACAATGATATCGTTCATGGAGAAAGAGAGAAAGGAAAAGAATACGGTGATGACGAAAGCGGCGGAAAAAAGGTACAGAGCGTAAAAGGAAAGATTTTTTCGTATATTTTTCAGGGATATGGTTAATATATTCATAGGAAGTCTCCAATCTTTTCCAACTGTGCGGTTGCGATTCGATAATCCATTGCATGCAATTTATTGCAATGCCAATGGATTATCGGATCAGCAACCCACTTATCAATGAGCAAAAAGCGGATGCGTCAGCAGACGCAGGAGTGCGTTAGCACGATTTTGCGAATGGATAAGTGGTTTGGATGATTCTTGAATCATCCAAACGCACAGTTGGAATCTTTTTGATTTACTCATATTACTTATACATGTTCTCGCGGCTGCGTTCTCAGCCGGTCCAGTCTTGCGGTTTCCAAGGTGATATCGTGATAGAAATCCTGCCGGTCTCCGCCGCGGAACAGTTCGCTTACGATATGACCGTCACGGAAGATCAGAATGCGGTCCGCAAAGCTGGCGGCATAGGCGTCATGTGTGACCATAAGGATCGTGGTCTGGAGTTTACGGTTCGCTTCGCTCAGAGCATTCAGCAGTTCCGTGGAAGAAGCGGAGTCGAGAGCGCCCGTGGGCTCATCGGCAAACAGGATATCCGGCCGTTTTATGATGGCTCTGGCTGCGGAAGCTCTCTGCCGCTGACCGCCGGAAAGTTCGGAAGGATATTTGTCAAGCTGTGCGGCGATGCCGAACCGTTCCGCGAGCCGCTGTACTGCGGAGGCAATCCTTTTGGCGGGAATTTTCTTCAGCGCAAGAGGTACGGAGATATTTTCCCGGATGGTGAGGCTGTCAAGAAGGAAATATTCCTGGAAGATAAAGCCCAGACGGTCTTTCCGAAAATCTGCTCCTCTGCCGTCGTTCAGCGTTCCAAGGCTTACGCCGCTGATCAGGATTTCCCCGGAAGTAGGACGGTCTATGGTGGACAGGACATTGAGAAGGGTGGTTTTGCCCGAACCGGAAGCACCCATGATTCCCACAAATTCACCCCGGTCTACAGAAAATGTCACACTGTCCAGCGCGGGAGCGGAACTGCCGGGATATCTTTTTGAAAGCTGTTTTGCTTCTAAAACTGGTTTCATGATCTTGTTTCCTCCTTTATACATACACCGAAAAACGGCATTTGTTTAATCTATGGTTCTATCATACGCCAGGGAGGAAAGGGATACATGAGTAAAAAGCGCAGGATTGCAATGGCAGATACACAAGTACAGAACCCCGAAGCACCCCGCGGGCGGCTGTTGTAAATCAGAGTATACTGTGCTAAGATAAAGAAGACTTTACAGGGAGGTGCCGGAAATGGGGCTGATCCATATTTACTGCGGAGACGGAAAAGGAAAAACGTCGGCGGCAATCGGGCTTGCCGTGCGTGCGGCGGGAAGCGGAATGAATGTTCTGTTCGCCAGGTTTCTGAAGAATGAGTTTTCCGGGGAACTGAAAATACTGGATGAGATCCCTAGGATCAGAGTCCTTCATCTGGAAAAGTCATACGGTTTCTTTCAGACGCTGAGCGAAGAGGAGCAGAAAGAAGTACGGAAGATGTACGCGGAACTCTGGAATCTTATATCAGAGGAAATATCAAAAGGCTCCTGGGATGTTCTTGTCATTGATGAGTTTATGGCCGCGTATCGCTATGGACTGATAGAACATGATGAAGCTCTTTGTTTCCTTCGGGAGAAACCGGACCATCTGGAAGTCGTCCTGACCGGGCGGGATCCGGATCAGGCTCTTGTGGAACTTGCCGATTATGTATCGGAGATCCGCAAGATCAAGCATCCCTTTGACCGGGGGATCCGGGCGAGAAAAGGGATAGAGTATTGAGTATGGTGCTAACTGTACTCGCCCATGCATACATCTGAGAGATCAGAGGAAGTCAGGTGAGAATCCTGCGCAATACCCGTTGCTGTATTGGAGGAGCGGCGTTCCATTCTGCAGAGCAGAAGCCACTGCGGGCGAGAGAGCCTGTGGGAAGGCGGGACAGACGTGTTGATCCCTGAGCCAGAATATTCACTTTCAGATTGGGGTTACGGGAATATGACCGGGTATGCTGCAGATTCTTTCGTTTTTGTGGCACCTGGGAGGTATTCGGCAGTCACATCAGGACATTTTCTTTTGTGGCTGTAAGGAACAGCAGATCAGCATGGAATGGCTGAGGCTGCAGAAAATGTCACAAAAAGGAGAGGAAAAGCATGACAAAAAAAGAAAAAATCTTATTGAAGGCATCCATCGCGCTTGCCGCGGTGTTCGCCGTCGCACCTGCATCCAATGCGATGCATATCATGGAGGGCTACCTGCCGGCAGGATACTGCGTGGCATGGGGAGTCATCTGCCTGCCGTTTCTGATCGCAGGATTTATTTCACTGAAAAACAGGATAAGGGAAAACAGAAGAAACATGACGCTGATCGCGATGGCGGGAGCGTTTATCTTTGTGATCTCCTCGCTGAAAATCCCGTCCGTTACAGGAAGCTGTTCCCATATGACCGGGACCGGACTGGGAGCAATCCTTCTTGGGCCGGCGGCAGTGAGTGTGCTCGGGATTATTGTACTTCTTTTTCAGGCAGTTCTTCTTGCTCACGGAGGACTGACCACACTGGGAGCAAATACATTTTCTATGGCGATCGCAGGACCTTTCGTTTCTTTCGGTTTGTATCACCTGTGCAGAAAACTGAAGGTAAACAGTCGGGTAAGTATCTTCCTGGCGGCGTTTCTGGGAGATCTGTTTACATACTGTGTCACCAGTATCCAGCTTGCTCTTGCCTATCCTTCGGAGGCTGGCGGTGTGGGGGCTTCCACACTGAAATTCCTGGGTGTTTTTGCCCCCACGCAGCTTCCCCTTGCAGTTATTGAGGGGATCCTTACAGTGGTGATCGTTATCGGGTTGGAGACTTATGCTGTGCCGGAGCTTAAGAGCATCGGATTTCTCAGGGAAAAGGAGGCGAAATAAGATGTCGAAAAATACAAAGACAGTTATTATTCTTCTGGCGGTCGCTGTGCTGATCGCGGCAGTGCCTCTGTTTGCATTGAGGAATGCGGAGTTCGGGGGATCGGATGACGCGGGGAGCGTCATGGTCGAGGAAATCCAGGGAGAATATACGCCCTGGTTTACCCCTGTTCTGGAAACAGCCCTTGGCGGAGAGCTTCCCGGGGAAGTGGAGAGTCTGATCTTCTGTGTGCAGACCGGGATCGGAGTCGGAGTGATCGCTTTTTTCATGGGGCGTTTTGTGGAGCGGAAGAAATGGATGAAAGCGATGGAGGATACAGATGATCCTCATAGATAAACTCTGCTACCAGTCCGGGCTGCGGTATGTGAATGCAGCGGAGAAGTTCGTGTATGCCGTACTGTCTCTCGTGTTCTGCATCGCAAGCTCTTCGGCTGTGGTGGCGTTTCTGGTTTTTCTGACAAATGGTATTCTGACTGTGGGAAAGGGGAGGATTCCTCTTTCCCATTATATAAAACTGTTGCTTGTTCCGGCGGTGTTTCTGCTCCTTGGGACTGTTGCGATACTGATCGAGTTCTCCAGGGTACCGATGGACGCCTTTGCATTTCAGATAGGAAGATGGTATCTTACAGGAAGCAGGGAGTCTCTGATCCATGTGTGCCGGCTCTGGATCACAGCGCTTTCAGCGGTGAGCTGCCTGTATTTCCTTTCTTTGAATACAACAATGACAGATATTCTGGAGGTACTCAGAAAGATGCGTCTTCCGGCTCTCCTCATCGAGTTGATGATGTTGATCTACCGGTTTATCTTTCTGCTCCTTGAGACGGCGTCCGCGATCATGACGGCACAGGAGTCAAGGCTTGGAAACCGGGATTACAGAACAAAAATCCGCTCTTTCGGAGCGATGGCATCTGCACTCTTTGTGCAGTCGATCAGGCGTTCCAATGCGCTTTATGATGCCCTGGAGTCCAGATGCTATGACGGGACGATACGTGTGCTTTCACAGGAACAGCCGGTAAAGAAAAAGGAGATCATGTGGATTGTCCTTTTTGAAAGCCTGCTTTTATTGATAACGATATGGAGTATAATAGGATGAAACAGAATAATGAATGGGTCATCGAAGCGGAACATCTTTCCTATACTTATGATGGAAATGAGAAACCGGCCCTGGATGACCTGGATCTGAAGATCCGCCGGGGGCAGAAGGTGGCGTTCATGGGCGGAAACGGTTCGGGAAAGTCCACTTTTTTTCTGTGTCTGAACGGTATCCGGAGACCGGGAAAAGGAAGAGTGCTGATAGATGGAACGCCCATTGCCTATACAAGAAAGGGACTTCTGGATGTGCGGCGCAGAGTGGGGATCGTGTTCCAGGAACCGGATGACCAGCTTTTTTCTGCCAGTGTATATCAGGAGATTTCTTTTGGTATCCTGAATCTCGGCGCAGATGAAGAGACAGCCCGGAAAAAGGTGGAGCAGGTGATCCGTGAACTGGGGATCAGCTCCTTTCAGGACCGCCCTGCCCATGCTTTAAGCGGCGGGCAGAAGAAGCTGGTCGCCATTGCGGACATTCTTGTCATGGACCCGGAGGTCATGATCCTGGATGAACCGGCTGCGTCTCTGGATCCGAAGCACACGAAGATTGTCCGGAAGATTGTGGAAAAACTGACGGAGAGAGGGATCACCGTACTGATGGCCACCCATGATATGGATTATGCTTTTGGCTGGGCGGATGAGATTGTGCTGATGCATGAAGGAAGAGTGCTGAAAAAAGGCATGCCTCTGGAAGTCTGCGCTGACCGGAAGGTATTGGAAAAGACGAATCTTGAGATGCCGGCGGTGCTGAGATTATATGAAAAAATGAAGGAAAAGGGAATGGTATCTTCACAAGGGGAGGTACCCAGAACAATGGAAGAACTGGAAAGGAGACTTTTGTGATGAAAAAAGGAATCCTCGTGGTGAGTTTCGGGACGAGCCATCTGGACACTCTGGAGAAGACGATCGCGGTCATTGAGAAAGAGATTGCGGATCGGTTTCCGGATGCAGGGGTATACCGCGCCTTTACGAGCGGGATGATCATACGGAAATTGAAACGGACAGAACAGATCCACATTGATACGGTAACGGAAGCGCTGCAGCGCATGTCTGAAGACGGAATCGATGAAGTGATCGTTCAGCCCACCCACATCATCAACGGGATCGAGAATGACCGGATGATGGAGGACCTGATGGAGTACATGAGCCTTTTCCGGAGAATACGCGTGGGTAAGCCTCTTCTCAGCAGCGTGGACGACTATAAAAAATCTATCCATGCGGTGATGGCAGAGACAGAGCTTTCAGAAGGGGAGATGCTCGTCCTTATGGGGCATGGCACGGATCACCATGCCAATTCCGCCTACCCGACACTGGAATATACGTTCCATGCCCTGGGCTATAACCAGGTTCTTGTAGGGACTGTGGAGAGTTTTCCGGAACTTAAAAATGTGATGGCAAAGCTGAAGATCGCGGAGAAGAAAAAAGTTGCTCTCATGCCTTTCATGCTTGTGGCGGGAGATCACGCAAAGAATGATATGGCAGGTGAAGAGGATTCCTGGAAAAGCGAGCTGGAAGAAGAAGGGTATGAGGTACGTGTGATCATGAAAGGTCTTGGAGAATTCTCAGGGATACGTAAGATCTTTCTGGAGCATATAGAGGAGGCAATGTAATGGGACACTTTTATTTCGCCCGTCACGGGCAGACGGTATGGAATGTGGAAAATAAGATCTGCGGAGCGACAGATATCGAACTGACGGAAAAAGGACATCAGCAGGCACGGGAACTGGGGGAAAAGATTCTTGAAGAAAACGTGCATATCGATGAGATCATCTGCTCCCCGC
>DWVT01000106.1 GCA_019120075.1 Candidatus Mediterraneibacter excrementigallinarum | reverse complement strand
TAGTGCTTGTTTGTGCTAGTTGTGGTATAATAAAAAGAAAAGGAGTTTTTATGTATATCAATATTACTGGCAGCGCAAATAACAAAGATGTATATATTTATCAGTCCTACCGCAAAGAAAACGGCAAAACTTCATCCCGTATCTACAAAAAACTGGGAAAACTCAACGACCTTCTCGAACAATTCTCCGGCGATCAGGAAAAACTGATGGAATGGGCGCGAGAAGAAGCCAGGAAAGAAACGGAACTCTACAAGCAACATAACGGAAAAGTCACGGTCGATTTTTCACAGGGAGCCTGTATTGCTATGAATGAAATGCGTTCCTTTCATATCGGTTATCTTTTCCTTCAACGCCTTTGCACGCAGCTTCGTATAGATAAGATCTGCCGGGCAATTAAAAGCCGGCACAAATTTAAATACAATCTGAACGCAATCCTCACAGATTTGGTCTATGCCCGGATCCTTTCTCCCAGAAGCAAGCTGGGAAGTTACGAATATTGCCGGACATTGCTGGAGCCTCCCAAATATAGCCTTCAGGATATGTACCGCTCTCTTTCTATCCTTGCGGAAGAATCCGATTTTATCCAAAGTGAACTTTATCGAAATTCCAACTATATCCATCCGAGAAATAAACGGATTCTTTATTATGACTGTACGAATTATTATTTTGAGATCGAAGAAGAAAGTGGGCTGAAACGTTATGGGAAAAGTAAAGAACACCGTCCCAATCCGATTGTAACTATGGGGCTGTTCATGGATGCCGATGGGATTCCCATGGCTTTTGATATTTTTCCAGGCAACCAGAATGAACAGACAACTTTAAGACCATTGGAGGCAAAAATCCTTCAGGACTTCGGATGCAGTGAATTCATCTTTTGTTCCGATGCCGGGCTTGGCAGTGCCGGCAACCGACGTTTTAACAGCCTCGGGAACCGTGCTTATGTAATTACCCATTCTTTAAAGAAGATGAAAAAAGAAGACAGGGATATTGCTCTGAATCCGGCACAGTTTCGGAAACAGGGGTGCGACCGTTTTATTGATCTGCGCACTCTGGATGAAACCGATGAAGAAGTATTTAACACAGTCTATTACAAAGAGATCCCCGTTGTTACAGGAAACATGGATGAGACCATTATCGTCACCTACTCGCCGAAGTACAAAGCTTATCAGAGAAAAATCCGGGCCCGGCAGATTGAAAGAGCACAAAAGATCATTGCATCCTCTGACAGAAAACGCAAAGGGAAAAATCAGAATGATCCCATGCGTTTTGTGAAAAAGATATCTGTTACTTCCGAAGGCGAGGCTGCCGAAAAGAACATTTATGATCTGGATATGGAGCAGATCAGGAAAGAAGAAATGTATGATGGGTTTTATGCCGTCATTACAAACCTGGAAGGTGATGTCAGTGAGATTTTAAAGATCAACAGACAGCGCTGGGAAATCGAAGAAAACTTTCGGATCATGAAAACAGAATTCGAAGCACACCCGGTATACGTCAGAAGAGACGACCGTATCAAAGCCCACTTTATGATCTGCTATATTAGCCTTCTCATCTATCGTCTCCTGGAGAAGAAGATCGGGGATAACTATACATCTCACCAGATCATAGAGACATTGCGTTCCATGCAGATGACCCTGCTGAGTACAGCCAGCGGCTATATCCCTTCTTACCAAAGAACGGAACTGACAGACATCCTGCATAAAACTTTTGGTTTCCGTACGGATTACGAATTTATCACAAAATCATCTATGCGGACTATCATTAAAGAAACGAAACAGTTAAAACAGGAATCAAAGAAAATATAGCACATATCGTTACAAAACAGAAAATGGCTACAGCCCTTATAAAATCAAGGGTATAGCCATTTTTTCTTTCCTAAACTGTCAAAGACGGAATTGTATCACAGTATTATGCGTTGTCAATGGGAAAAATGCTGTTTTTTCGTGAAATAGCTACATTTTTTACCAGTTTGTCGTTTTTATCTAAAATTCACCTATATTTCATGTCTTATTATAGAATATTTTCTCCTATAATCTGCTGCAACGTTTGCACTGCAATCTTTTCCATATTACACTCCAGTCTCACCAAACATCTTTCTAATGCATTCTGAAGCCGGACATGTTTCTGCCCGATTCAGCTCGATTTCTCCCAGATCTGAAAAAATTTTCTGTGTACTCTTCCCTGATTTTGTATGGAGCATCAGAAACCATCTCATATACAAGCGCTCTGACCTTCATGTAAACACAGTATCTCACTTCTGCTCCTGTTCTCCGGTCCCCTTCTGTTCCAACTCCGGAACATCCAGCACCATTCCCCTTATATAAAGTTCATACAGAAATCCTCGTACATCCCGGCGCGCTGTTTCATTATCTACGTCAAATTCTTCCCTTACCCTTTCCGTGATTTCTCTCAGATCAGCCGCTGTATCCACCTGTTTCCATATAAATGCTGCCGTATCCGTAAGCCGGATCATTCCATTCAGTTTCTGTGAAGCAGATCCTGTAGGTATAAGGACCGATTCGCCGGCAATCTCCCGCAGCATATATTCGCTGTTTGTCTTCATAACCTCTCCTTTCCAATCATTTCCAAATGTATTTTATCAGATGCTCATATTCTCTGCATATTTCACAGTGATAAGACACCGGATTCCCTTCTCCGCCAATCGGAGGTCCCATCTCAAAGGGCACTATCAAAAAGATATTTTTCATATCCGCCTCGCTGCTTCATAAAGCAATTTCTGATATTCCCTGGCAAAGCGGCACAGATACTCTGGTATGCCATTATATACGCCGGTTTCCAGCCAGGCACTTGCCACACACGTCTTACATACCGGGCGTAGATAACATTTTGTACATTTTTCATTTCCTTTAAGAAGTTTTGACTCTTTTGACACCTGCTCCCATGCAGCTTCAAATCCCGTCTCAAATACCGGAACAGAAGGTTCCTCCAAAGTAACACAGGGACACATCTTCCCCTGCCAGTTCACAGAGAAAGAGCAGTTCCCAGCCATACAGGTGATCCCATTCGGACACCTCAAAGAACTGTTTTCTAACTGTGCAATCTTCTGTTCTGCATATCTCAGGAACAGTTCCGGCGTCATCTCTGTTTTAACCGCTTCCAGTTCAGCTGCCGCCGCTTGTTCCGGCGCCAGTCTGGACTGCTGCTCAAAAGGCAGTCCTCTCTCGTGGATGCCGGGCAGCATATAGGTGTCCATATGTACCGGAACATCAAACGCCCTTCCAATCTCATAAATTCTCTGCATATCATTGAG
>DWVT01000105.1 GCA_019120075.1 Candidatus Mediterraneibacter excrementigallinarum | reverse complement strand
AAAGACAATACGCTGTATCAGGCGATGATGGATATCATAATAAGGGCAAACAGAGAACAGTTTGAGGAGGCGAAGGATATGTGTGATGCATTGAGAGAATTATTTGCAGAGGAACTGGAAGAAAACTATCAGGCAGGTGAGAGTAAAGGACGTCAGGAGGGCAGACAAGAAGGACGTCGGGAAGGCAGACAAGAAGGGCGCAGTGAACTCAGCAGACTGATTCTGAAGCTGTCGGAACTGGGGCGTACGGATGACATTGTCAAAGCTGCGGAAAATCCGGAGTATCAGGAGCAGCTTATGAAAGAGCTGGGAGTATAAATCCCGGAAGAAGGTGCCATTATGAAGACAGAAAATACAAGGGCAGACCGGATCCTGGATCTTCTGGGCTGGATCCTGTTGATCGGGACGCTTGTCTACCTGATCCTGGGCTGGCCCTCTTTTCCGGATCAGATTCCCATGCATTATAACGGCGCAGGTGAGATTGACCGGTGGGGAGGAAAAGGGGAGATCATTTTCATTGAAGTGATGATGTGGATCCTCTATCTCGGGATTGGCGTAGTCGAGAAATATCCTCAAATCTGGAATACAGGAGTGGAAGTGACGGCGAAGAATAAAGAGAAGGTTTACCGGACGCTGAAATATATGCTCAAAACGTTAAAATTCTTGACAGCGCTGATCTTTGCTTATCTGATCGTGAACAGTCTCCAGAGTGCTCCGCTTCCGGGATGGTTTACTCCTGCAGTTATGATCCTTGTATTCGGGGATATGGCATTCTGGCTGATCCGTCTGTTCAGGATAAAGAAATAGAAAAAATGATCCGTAAACCGAGCCTGGCGCCGCATAGTTATAAGTGCGGTGCCGGGCTTTCATAGTCAGAACACATATAAGCTTTCGGACTTTTCCTGAATTTCACTGGAACTCCTCCGACGGAGTCCCTTCCGTATATCGATTCTCCGCCATTTTCCAGTTCACTACCCGGAACCAGTCGTCAATATAATCCGCCCGGAGATTGTAATGTTTCAGATAGTAGGCGTGCTCCCACACATCGATATTGAGGATGAGGGTTCGGGAACAGGTGAGCGGCGTATTCTGGTTGGCTGAGGTGACGATCTTCAGGCGTCTCCGGTCCAGCACAAGCCATGCATAGCCGGAGCCGAAGACGGAGAGCGCTGCCTCTTTAAACTGTGACCGGAAATTTTCCGGACTTCCGAACTGGCAGGACATTGCCTCAAAGAGCCGGGGAGCTGAGCAGGAGGAACCTGGCGGAGTCATGCTGTCAAAATAGAAGCGGTGGTTGTACACGCCGCCCGCATTATTGCGCAGCGGAGTCTGGAGATGGCAGGGAAGGCGCCTCCATATGGAGAGCAGTTCTTCCAGAGAGAATTTCTGAAGAGAAGGATGCTCCTCCAGAAAACGGTTGAGGTTGTCGATATAGGTCTGGAGATGACGATCGTGGTGCAGGTACATTGTCTCCTCGTCAATGAAGGGCTCGAGGGCGTCGTAAGAGTAGGGGAGCGGTGTGTTTATGAATGGATAATAGCTGTTTCTGTTCATGGGAGAGGATTCCTTGAAAGGCTTTCTAACAGTATATGACAGACAGAGAGAGGTATTCCTTTTTACCAGGCTTTCATTGTAAGAGTCCATCCCATGTGCTATACTCACTCAAGAGAATGATCCATTATAAAAGCAGGGGGAAAACAGGATGATACGGAAAGGCGAGAGCAGTGCCAGCCTTAGAAAACTTAAGATCGACCGGGAGGACATGCTGGCCCTGACCCGGCGCATGACCGTGAAGCGGACGTCCATCACCCGCATCGCGGGAGCGTATATGGATCCGGACGGTTTTATTGACGGGACGTTCAACACCAGGCTCCTGAAACTGTCCGATCCGGATAAGGCGAAGAACCTTGAGATTGCGAAGACGATCCCTTTTGCGGAGACGAACCGGAATCTGAGACGATACGTGATCCCGGAGGTTTCTCGGGGGAGGGAGAGCATATACCAGCTTCTGATGGGGGCCCGCACCTCCGGCCTGGAGAACGATGCACTTCTGGACATTTTTTATGAGATGCTGGCGGAGCGGTACCGCGCGGATCAGGAGTACGGAGTATTTCTGTTCCATGACCGGTACGATATCCCCGCGAAGGCGGCGGATCATGTGAGGCTGGGAGAATCGGAGCAGATGTTTGAGTACCTGATCTGTGCGGTCTGCCCGGTTACAGGCGATTATGAACCGGGGGAACCGGAGTGCGGATTTCTGTTTCCAGCGTATGCGCAGGGCGGAGCGCTGCTCAACTGTATCGATATCTATCAGGCAGATGAAAAGCGTCCGCACGGGGAACTGGAGGAACTGCTGCTTGGAAATGGCAGCACATCATTTTTCTGAAA
Source organism: Candidatus Mediterraneibacter excrementigallinarum (assembly GCA_019120075.1). GTDB lineage: Bacteria > Bacillota > Clostridia > Lachnospirales > Lachnospiraceae > Mediterraneibacter > Mediterraneibacter excrementigallinarum. Next base: position 2,416 of record DWVT01000105.1, on the reverse strand, counting down.
GGTGGATAAGTATGGAATATACAATCCTGATCGCGGACGATGATGCAGAACTTGTCAGGATGCTGAAAACATTTTTCGAACTTCGGAAATACAGGGTGATCACCGCACGGAATGGTACGGAGGCGTTGAAGATGGCGGAGCAGGCTCCGGATCTCATCCTTCTGGACATCAACATGCCCGGTGCGGACGGGCTGGAGGTGTGCCGTCGGATCCGGGACAAGGTGTCCTGTCCCATTCTTTTCCTCACTGCCCGTGTGGAGGAGCAGGACCGGGTGAACGGTCTTCTCTCCGGCGGAGATGATTATATCCTGAAACCCTTCAGCCTGAAGGAACTGGAAGCGCGGATCACAGCGCATCTGAAGCGGGAGGAGCGGCAGAGGAGTCGTGTGCGGTCTCAATACCGGTTTCAGCGTGAACTTGTTATTGATTATACGGCGAAGACTGTGGAAGTAAACGGGGCGGCGCTGGATCTGACAAAGCTGGAGTACAGTATTGTGGAATTCCTGTCTATGAATCCGGGGATGGTCTTTGACAAAGAGCGGATCTACGAGAAGATCTGCGGTTATGACGGGGAAGGCGACAGCCGTGTGGTGACGGAACTGGTCCGCAGGATCCGGAAGAAGATGAAGGAGCATACAGAGACGGAGTACATTGAGACTGTCTGGGGGATGGGATACCGGTGGATAAAATAAGAAATCTTTCCTTGAGAAAAACGATCATTTTATATATGTGCGTCAGCCTGGTGTGCAGTTTTATCCTTGCTGCGCTGACTGCGTGGGCCGCGGAAAATATACAGAACCGGATCTGGTGGAAATATACGGATCAGGACAAGTATTTTGAAGCCCAGGAAATGGAAGACGAGGGATTCTGGGTGCAGATACCCCGGCCTGACGCCTCAGAGATGAGCAAGCAGGATTATAACATATCTGAGGCGTGTGATTTTCTTCAGACGTATTCCGTGCTGGTACTTTCTGTGGCGGGAAGCTGCGTGGCGGTCTTTCTTTTTTACAGGAACAAGCTGAGGACTCCGATCCGGGAGCTGGAAGAGGCGTCAGGGCGGATCGCGGAGAATGACCTGGACTTTCAGCTTACCTATGAGAACAGGGATGAGATGGGACAGCTCTGCCGGGAGTTTGACCGGATGCGGGAGCAGCTCGAGGAGAATAACCGGAAGATGTGGCGGATGGTTGAGGATGAGCGGGAACTGCGGGCGGCCATTGCCCATGATATCCGGTCCCCGCTTTCTGTTCTGAAGGGGTACCAGGAGATGCTCCTTACTTATCTTCCGGACGGGACCATTGACACCCGGCAGGCGACGGAAATGCTGAAGGAGAGCATGAAGCAGATCAGCCGCATGGATGTTTTCATAGAGACTATGCGGAGGGTGAACAGTCTGGAGCAGAGAGCGTTGAAGGCGGAGGGGATCACTGCGGAACAGCTCCGGGAGGACATCCGCGGGGAGCTGAATATCCTGGCGGAGGGGAAGAAAGCTGTTCTGAATGTGCAGGAGACGAAATCAATCTTCCGTGGAGACCGGGAGGTGATCCTTGAGGTGGCGGAAAATCTGTTCTCAAATGCGTTCCGGTATGCCAGGAAACAGATCCGGGTGCAGGTCTCTCTGACAGCTTCGGTCTTAAAAATCTCGGTGAGCGATGACGGGACCGGATTTCAGGAGGATGCGGAGAAGATTACCCGCGCGTTCCACCAGAAAAATGTGAAGGACAGCCTGACCCATACGGGAATGGGAATGTATATCAGCAGGCTGTACTGTGAAAAGCACGGCGGGAAACTTCTGCTGGAGAATAATGAGGCGGGAGGCGCGTCGGTGACGGCGGTGTTTGGGAGGATCAAATAACATGATGATACCAGGGTCAAATAGACAAAACTCCGACGCAAGCTTGCTTGTGATAGGAGTTTTGTCTACTTGACCTCAACAACATAACATGTCTCTTTTGATATGGGATAAAAAAGGGTATGGCGCTAACCATACCCAACTCCGGCTGTCCAGAGAGACCTCGTCGGTCAAATTATCCCTTACTATGTGGTCTAGTCGACCAAAAACTTTACAAGCACAAAAAGAATAATTTTACAAATCCTTATGTTCTTGCCATTACACTCCCAGTTCTTTCATAAGCTGCTCCTGATACTCCTGATTTTTCGCAGCTTTGACAATGTCATCCGTCCGCCCCAGTTCTGACAGTTTCAGAATCAGCCTGCTGAGTTCACTGCGCCCTTCCTGTCGCCCTTCCTGTCTGCCTTCCTGACGTCCTTTACTCTCACCTGCTTGATAGTTTTCTTCCAGTTCCTCTGCAAATAATTCTCTCAATGCATCACACATATCCTTCGCCTCCTCAAACTGTTCTCTGTTTGCCCTTATTATGATATCCATCATCGCCTGATACAGCGTATTGTCTTT
>DWVT01000104.1 GCA_019120075.1 Candidatus Mediterraneibacter excrementigallinarum | reverse complement strand
CGTGCAGTCAGCATGATGATCGGCACTTTTGAGGACTCCCTGATCTCTCTGCACACCTGCCAGCCGTCCATCTTCGGCATCATCACATCCAGGATGATGAGGGCAATGTCTTTATTCTCATAGAAAATATCCATTGCCTCCATCCCGTCCCCTGCTTCCAGAACCGTATATCCTTCCCTTGTGAGAAAGTCCTTTACCAGCTTCCTCATCCTGCTCTCATCATCTACCACAAGTATCTTTATATTCTCCATCTGCCTCTCTCCTCTCTGTATCCGCACTTTTGATTTTACCCTATATCTTATCAGCAAAATATGTCAAGAGTGTGAACGGAAAACCTCGTTACTATTCACAGCCATTTCAGACTTGCCAGCAAATGCGTTGTGCTTGCACAAAAGCACTTGCTGGCAAGTCTGAAACCGGACTGTGAAGCAGTCACCCCACCCACATAAGCAGTCTTAGCCCCGTAAGTGGCGGGACTGAAGCGCGTAAGCGCGACGAGTGCGCATGCGGGTGGAGTGGATGTGGATAGTAACGAAATCTCTGTATTTTTTCCCATACACGGAAGATTTTTCTTGCCTTCTCCTGCCCTTAATGATAACATGTTATCAGTTCATGAGGGAGTAATTGACGTATTCCTTACGTGGTAAGTCAACATACTGATCCGCGGCGGATCTGGCTTATCTTAAATAATGAGACTCATGTACAGTGTTTTGCTGTACATGTTTTATCCGACAGGTGCAGCAAAGCGCCTGCTTTTTTTATTTTATCACAAAGGAGAAAAAACAATGGGATTGATCGAACTTTTTATTCTGGCAGTGGGACTGTCCATGGACGCTTTTGCCGTCTCTGTCTGTAAGGGGCTGGCCATGCCGAAGATTACCGTAAAAAAAACTCTGATCGTAGGGCTCTGGTTCGGAGGCTTCCAGGCCCTCATGCCTGCACTCGGCTATTTTCTGGGCGTCCAGTTCCGGGATAAGATCACAGCCATCGATCACTGGATCGCGTTCATTCTGCTGGGGATCATCGGTGCAAATATGATCAAGGAAGCCTGTTCCGGTGAATGCGAAGAAGAAAATGAATCTCTGGACATAAAGACTATGTTCCTTCTCGCAGTAGCCACCAGCATCGACGCCCTTGCCGTGGGGATCACCTTCGCTTTTCTCAACGTGCACCTGCTCGCAGCAGTATCCTTTATCGGGGTCACGACATTCACCCTGTCCGCCATCGGCGTAAAGATCGGAAACGTATTTGGAACAAGGTACAAATCCAAAGCAGAGCTGGCCGGAGGCGTAATCCTTATCCTGCTGGGGTTAAAGATCCTGCTGGAGCATCTGGGGATCCCCTGATCTCCCTTCTGAAGGCGGACGGCAGCCGCTTGCCTGAATTATCTCGTAAAACAACGTGCGGTACATGAGCTTTCCTCTCATCTACCGCACGTTTTCGCTTATTTCATTAGACCATTTATTTTGTCATGTCACGTCACCGCGTTTCTGACAGGTCTCATAGATTTTCCCCGTTTGACGCGATCACATCTTTATACCAGTAAAATGATTTCTTCCGATATCTTTCCATCGTACCGCTTCCGTCGTCATTCCGGTCTACATAAATATATCCATAGCGTTTCTTCAGCTCTGCAGTGGACGCACTGACAAGGTCAATACATCCCCAGGAAGTATATCCCATGACATCCACTCCGTCTTTGATCGCCTCGCCAACCTGCACAAGATGATCGTGAAGGTACTGTATTCTATAGTCATCTTTCACCGTTTTGTTCCCATGTTCGTCCTCTGTCAGGATGTCCACAGCGCCAAGACCATTCTCAACGATAAACAACGGTTTTTGATAACGGTCCCAGAACATATTCAAAACATACCGAAGACCTTTCGGGTCGATCTGCCATCCCCATTCGCTGGCCTTCAGAGTCGGATTCGGCACGCCTCCTAGAAGATTTCCGTTTCCACGCTTCTGTTTCGCCTCATCTGCGGACGCACAGCAGCTCATATAGTAACTGAACGACACAAAATCCACTGTATTCTTCAGGATTTCTTCGTCACCGGGAGCAAATTCTATCTCAATCCCATTTTCTCTGAAATAGCGTTTCATATAACCCGGGTATCTTCCCCGCACATGAACATCACCAAAGAAATAATTCTTATGTTCTGCTTCCATCACAGCGATCACATCATCCGGCGACGGTGTAAGCGGATATGTAGGCATACTCAGGATCATGCAGCCTATTTTTGCATCCGGCATGATCTCGTGAGCAATCTTTGTCGCCAGCGCACTGGCTACCAGTTCATGGTGCGCTGCCTGATACAAATCCTGTTCTGTCAGCGTATCAGCCGGTGCCGAGATTCCCCCGCTCATGAACGGAGCATGCAAGATAGAGTTGATCTCATTAAAAGTGAGCCAGTATTTTACTTTTCCCTTATACCTCTCAAATATAGTCCGGACATATGTCTCATAAAACCCGATCATACGACGGTCTGTCCATCCATTATATTTCTCAGCGAGATGCAGCGGAGTCTCATAATGCGAAATCGTCACCAGCGGTTCGATCCCATATTTATGGCACTCATCAAATACTCTGTCATAAAACTCCAGCCCCGCCTCGTTGGGCCGATCTTCATCTCCGTTTGGGAAAATGCGGCTCCATGCGATCGATGTACGGAACACCTTAAATCCCATCTCTGCAAAGAGACGGATATCTTCCCGATACCGATGATAAAAATCTATCCCTCTCAGCTTCATGTTATCAGATGTCGGCGCTTCTGTCCTCTCCCCTCTGATCCCGTGAGGCAGGACATCCTGCACGCTGAGTCCTTTTCCATCCTCATCGTATGCCCCTTCACACTGGTTCGCAGCCACTGCTCCTCCCCAGAGAAACCCTTCCGGAAATGTTCCCATAAATAATACCTCCCTATCTGATCTCCTGTTCTACAAGCAGCAGAGCGTCGCTGTGAAACGGATGCATCTCGATAACCGTATTTCCTTCTCTCACGCTGCTGTCTGTCCATGCCATCTTTCCGGTATCCAGGTCAAACGCCTTCACCGTACATCCCGGCAGTTCTTTTCTTATTTTTATTGTCGTACTGTACGGCAGATATAGAAGAAATCTCCCGTCCTCTGTCTGAGCCATACGAATCTCCGGAGTACTGTTATCCAGCAGTCCATTTGCCGGAATCAGTTTTCTTATATTTCTGTCTGACAAAAAGCTGCGGATAAATCCATAATCCCACGCACCGGGAAACTGGATTGCTTCCTCCCACGGGAACGGCGAGTCGAACCCCTCTCCCAGTATGGGATTTGCCGGTTTATTTATCTTCTGCCAGTTCCAAATCCCGTGCGCACCGTATGTCACTCCGGCACAGGCGCCGGAAAGAATACTTGACCACGCGGCCTTCCGGATATCCTCTGCATGAAATCTTCCATACTTCTGTCTGCTGTACCCCATCTGCTCATAGCACGGCTCCGAGTTGAGCACAGGCTTTTCCGGATATTTTTCCCTGATTCTTTCCGGCAGGATATAAGCCATATCCTGGGCATCCCTGTTATGCCCTGACTGGAACATGTAAAAATCAAGTTTATCAATGAACTCTTCCGGTATCACATCATACCCGCGTTTAATGTGCATTGTTTTCAGTGTTTCCGGGCTCAGTCTGCACACTGTATCCAGCGCTGTCCTGTAGTAAGACACCGCCTCCGGGCTGTCAAAATCCGTATCCCCGCTGATCACATAGATCGGCTGAAATTCATCGAATTCTTTTACGACACGTGCAGTATACGGCTCCACAAATTCTTCCGGCATCACATTAATGTCTGTCATTTTGCTTCCCCACGTCCCCGGGACATAATTCAGCCATAAAACGATCAGCGCAAGCTGGAATCCCTGTTCGACAGCCATTCGGCACATTTTCCTTGCATTTTCATAATAGCCGTCATTCCATCTGGTAAAATCAAATTTGTATCCGTTCTCCGTGGCAAAAGGATATAAACCAGTATCCGACATACAGCGGTCCCACTGCGGCAGTGTGTTGATCTGCAGAACTGTAAATCCCTGCTCTCTCCGCCGTCTCAGATAATACTCCCATTCTTCCAGAGTGATATTTGTAAAAGCACTCCAGATCGTATCCGCCAGATAGAAGAACGGTCTGCCGTCCAGCAAAAAATTGCTCTTATTGTTGTCTATCTCTAATTTTCCCACTGGTCATCCTCCGTTTTTACTTTGATATACAGTTCAGAATAGTTTCACCTCGTTCAATATTCCCCGGCGCAGCCTGTCTGATCTCAAGGTAGTCTTCTGTATTCGTAACGATCACCGGAGTCGTGATGTCCAGCCCCTCCGCCCTGATCGCATCCAGATCTGCCACGACAAGGACATCTCCGGCCTTTACCTTCTGTCCCTGCACAGCACGTACGTCAAAGTGTTTTCCTTCAAGAGACACTGTATCCATTCCGATATGGATCAGGATCTCAGCTCCTCCGTCAGATAAGATTCCTACCGCATGTCCGGTCGGGTACATCACAGTTACCGTTCCATCACACGGCGCGCAGATTTCTCCGTTATCCGGAATTACTGCTGCGCCCTGACCAAGGACTCCGCCTGAAAACGCTTCGTCCTTTACTTCTGACAGGGAGATGACTTTTCCGCTTACAGGTGTTTTGATCTCTTCATCCTTTTTTATCGTAGTTACCACGGCCTCTTTCTCATTTTCTTTCTTTTTCGGAAGCATGTCATCACTATATCCGAAGAAATATGTCACTGCTGCAGCTCCGAAATAAGCGATCGCACATGCGATCAGGAATCCGACAAATCCCACGCCGATATATCCCGGAAGAGTGAGCAGGCTGGTTCCAAGGAGAGTTGGAGCTCCTGTTCCTGCGGCTGCAACAATGGCTCCTGCGATTCCTGAAAATACAGCGCCGATAAAGAACGGCCTTTTAAAGCGGAGTGTCACACCATAGATTGCAGGCTCTGTGATTCCCGCCAGGACTGCCGAAAGCGCAGCCGGACCTGCAAGCTCTTTTATCTCTTTGTTCTTTGTCTTCAAAAAGACACCAAGTGTGGCTCCTGCCTGGGCCATGTTATTCGGACCTGTAATGACAAACAATGTATCACGTCCATACTCCGCGATATTGTTCATGACGATCGGTACAAATCCCCAGTGCACTCCGAACATGACCGCTGCCGGCCAGATCAGTCCCAGCAGGCCTCCGGCGATCACCGGATTGAGTGCTACCAGACCTGTATAACCGGATGCGAGAAGTTTCCCGACTGTATCCGCTATGGGGCCAATGACAAGATAAGTTGCCGGCACCATGATAAGCAGGCTCAACAGAGGCGTCAGGAACGTCTTACATATATCCGGGACCACTTTTTTCAGCACTTTCTCCAGCTTCGACAGCACATAGACCGAAATGATGATCGGAATCACAGAAGACGTATAACTTACCAGTACCACCGGAATCTTCAGAAAAGTCAGTGCTTCCCCTGCAGAATATGCCGCAGTCAGATCCGGATATAAAAGAGCTGCCGCGATTCCTACGGATACAAACTGATTTGCATTAAATTTCTTCGCTGCTGTATATGCGAGAAATACAGGAATAAATGTGAACACTCCGTCTGCCGCAGCATAAAGGATACGATAGGTTCCCATATCCGCAGTAAGCCATCCAAAGGTAGTGCACAGGATAAGAAGCGCCTTGAGCATACCGGCTCCGCTCATGGCTCCAAGCACCGGAGCAAAGATACCGGAAATCGTCTCCATAAAAGTATTCAGCGGGTTGCCGCTTCCCGAGCTCTGATCCTGCTCCTGTTCTCTTTCCTGGCTGATGTCTGTGTTCTGGATCACCGCTTCGTAGACATCCGCCACATGGTTTCCGATCACGACCTGAATCTGCCCGCCGCTGTCGATCACAGTAATAACACCTGACAGCTGCTCCAGATTCTGCTTGTCAACTTTCCCGTGGTCTTTCACTTTGAACCTGAGTCGTGTCGCACAATGAAAAAGCGAATTTACATTATCGCTTCCGCCCACATATTTCACAATGTCTTTCGACAACTGTGAATAATCTTTCTTAGCCATAATATTTCCTCCATTGCAGATAACTTTTTAAGATTCAAAGCGCGCTTCTTTTCTGTGAGTACACATTAGCATTTTTTTATTTTCCCCTCAATCCCCTTCCGTTTTTTCTCACTTTTCGAGAAATTCCGGTCATTTTGTGCAAAAAACAACTGTCTGATTTGTGCAAATAAACGGATTTTTAAAATTTCTTTAAAAAAGAAAAAGCCGGAAAAACACAAGCGCCTCTGCAAGTCTTTTCCGGTCGGAATTTTCTTATCTGTAAATATATTTTGCTTTGTCAAACACACTGCTTCCTTCTATCATCCTGGTCTTATAATATACTCTCATGATCTCTTCATTTTCATCCCGGATATGCCGCATCAGATGCTGTATTGCCGCCAGATGGCGTTTGGAATGTGTCCCCTTTACCAGAGTAAGATCGATCCCCGGCAGACTTACCGGCGGGAGTGCATCGAACCCGAGCAGTGAAATATCTCTGGGGATGCGTATCTGCCTCTCCAGTAATGCTTTTCCTACTCCCAGTGAAATGACAGAACTCTCCAGGACAAACGCTGTTGTCCCTTTTAATCCTTCATCAATGTAGCTTCGCATGGATTCATATACTTCATCCACATTATTCCCGAGATGCCGGATACGGTTTGACGCATCTCCGCACTGGCGTTTTGCCATCTCCAGGACAAAGGCCTCGCGGCGCTCAATAAAATTAAAAATATCAATATTCTCCGCCAGATATACGATATGGCTGTGCCCTTTATCCACCAGATAATCCACACCCCGGCGTATTCCCTCCCGGTTGTCAATGAGGAAGCTGTCAATTCCTTCTTCATAGAACAGGTTATCCCCGGTCACAATGGGAATCTTCAACTCCAGGAAAGGATAAATATCTGCTTTGCTCATCTCAGCCGCCATAATATAGATTCCTTTCACATCACGGTTCCTGCACTCCCGGATCAGATCCTGGATCCTGTTTATCTTCTCATTGAACGTAAGATAAACAAAATCATAGCCGCCTGCCCTCACCTCCTTTTTGATCTGCTCCAGAACAGGATGATTTTTCCCGCTCCGGTTCAGGATGATACCGTTTTTCAGATAATTGATCATGGCAACAGCACCCCCGGATCCTGCCGGATTCCATTCCTGTTCTCTATCCTTTTTCTCTTTAGAACGAATATATGCCAAGATCTTTTCCTTTGTCTTTTCGCTGATCCCCGGACGGTCATTGACAGCAAGTGAAACTGTCGCCGGAGATATCCCCAGTTCTTCTGCGATTTCTTTTAATTTGATCCTCATAGTACATTTCCTTCCTCTTCGATGCTGCTGAGAGGTCCTTCTTTCCTGTATGCTAAAACGTTTGCTCTGATTCTATCATATTTGGAATTATTCCGAAATCCTTAAATCCTCACATCACATCTTCAGAGCTGGCCTTCCCTTTTTTCATTGACTTTCCCGGCCGCCCTGTGCTATCATAATCACCGCAGATAAATAAAACAGACAAAAGTCATATGGTTTTCCTGTTTCAGAATTCAAACAGGCATATGGCTTTTTTTGTTTGTTTGGAAAGGAAATCATATCTATTATGGAAGAAAGAGAAAATTCATTTATGAAGACCCGTCCGGTCTTTTCCCTGCTGATCTCCATGTCCGTGCCCATGATGCTCTCCATGCTGATCCAGTCACTTTACAATATCGTTGACAGTATTTATGTTTCCCGACTGGGGACAGACGCGCTGACTGCGGTCTCCCTCGCGTATCCGCTCCAGAACGCCATCGTTTCCGTGGGAGTGGGTATCGGCGTGGGAATCAGTTCCGCCATTTCCATCTGTCTCGGAAGAGGCGACCAGGAGGG
>DWVT01000103.1 GCA_019120075.1 Candidatus Mediterraneibacter excrementigallinarum | reverse complement strand
TTGTCTGTAGCTGTTCCGTTTGTAGCGCCGCATGTATATGTGTCAATGTACTCCTGAGCTGCTGCCTTAACGTCTGCATCTTCTGCATCCTCGGCAAGCTTAGCTGCGTAGCCTTTCATTCTGTCACGGATTGTATTCTGTGCGAGCAGCATACCATATCCGAACTCAGCGTTGTCCTCGAACAGTGAGTTGCTCCAAGCCGGTCCCTTGCCTTCCGGTGTAACCGTGTAAGGTGTGGACGGTGAAGAGTTGCCCCAGATTGAGGAACATCCTGTTGCGTTTGCAATGTACATTCTGTCTCCGAAGAGCTGTGTAACCAGTTTCGCATATGGTGTCTCACCACATCCTGCACATGCGCCTGAGAACTCAAGCAGCGGCTGTTTGAACTGAGAACCTTTCACTGTATTTTCTTTGAATTTTGCCACTACTTCCGGTTTTACAGGAATCTCTCTTCCGAAGTCGAAGTATACCTGCTCGCCTGCGTTCTCCTCCATGTTGCCCATAACGAGAGCCTTCTCGCCCTTCTTGCCCGGGCAGACATTTGCACAGGAACCACATCCTGTACAGTCGTAAGCGGATACAGTCATTGTGAACTTCATACCCGGCATACCGATCATGTCCAGAGTCTTCAGTCCTTCCGGAGCCTTTGCAGCCTCTTCCTCTGTCAGAGCTACCGGGCGGATTACCGCATGCGGGCAGACATAGGAACAACGGTTACACTGGATACAGTTATCCGGATTCCAGATCGGAATATCAACTGCGATACCACGTTTCTCGTAAGCGGAGGAACCAGACGGTGTAGAACCGTCAACATAGTCGTTGAACGCGGATACCGGAAGTGTATTTCCTTCCTGTGAGTTAACCTTTGCCTGAATGTTCTTGACAAAGTCAACAACATCTTTTCTTCCGTTCTCGTCTACCTTCGGCTGTGCAAGTCCTTCATCAGCTGCGTCTTTCCAGCTCTCCGGAACTGTCACTTCGACAACCTGTTTTGCACCTGCATCGATGGCATCGTAGTTCATCTGTACGATCTTGTCACCTTTTCTTCCGTATGTAGCTTTTGCGGCAGCCTTCATCAGGTCGATCGCCTCTGCCTCCGGAATGATAGCGGCAAGTTTGAAGAATGCAGACTGAAGGACTGTGTTGATACGTCCGCCAAGTCCGATCTCTTTACCGATCTTAATACCGTCGATGGTGTAGAATTTGATGTTGTGGTTTGCGATGTATGCTTTTACCTGTCCCGGCAGATGCTTCTCAAGTCCTTCCATATCCCATGAGCAGTTCAGAAGGAATGTACCGCCGTCAACAAGCTCCTGTACCATGTTGTACTTGTCCACATAGGACGGGTTGTGACATGCCACAAAGTTTGCCTGATGGATCAGGTATGTTGATTTGATCGGTGATTTACCGAAACGCAGGTGAGACATTGTAACACCGCCGGACTTCTTGGAGTCATAATCAAAGTAAGCCTGTGCGTACATATCTGTGTTGTCACCGATGATCTTGATGGAGTTCTTGTTTGCTCCGACTGTACCGTCAGCGCCAAGTCCCCAGAACTTACAGTTGATCGTTCCTTCCGGTGTTGTAACGAGCGGCTCGTCAGCTTTCAGTGACAGATGTGTTACATCATCATCAATACCGATCGTGAATTTCTGTTTCTCGTCATTGTGGTATACAGCAACGATCTGAGCAGGTGTTGTATCTTTGGAACCAAGTCCGTAACGCCCTGTGTAGATCGGAACCGCATCGAATTTGGAGCCTTTGAGTGCTGCAACAACATCCAGGTACAGCGGCTCGCCCATAGCTCCCGGCTCTTTTGTTCTGTCAAGTACAGAAATCTTCTTAACTGTATCCGGGATTGCATCGATGAGTGCCTGCGCGCAGAACGGTCTGTAAAGACGTACTTTGACAACGCCGACTTTCTCTCCTGCCTTCATCAGGTAGTCGATTGTCTCCTCGATCGTATCACAGACAGAACCCATAGCTACGATCACGTGCTCTGCATCCTCTGCTCCATAGTAGTTGAACAGCTTATAATCTGTTCCGATCTTAGCATTTACCTTGTCCATGTAATTCTGAACGATTCCCGGCATTGCATCGTAATACGGGTTGCATGCCTCTCTTGCCTGGAAGAAGATATCCGGGTTCTGAGCGGAACCTCTCTGGCACGGATGGTTCGGGTTCAGCGCATGTGCACGGAACTCATCGATCGCGTCCATGTTTACCAGGTCTTTCAGATCTTCGTAATCCCATGTCTCGATCTTCTGGATCTCATGAGATGTACGGAATCCGTCAAAGAAGTTGATGAAAGGAAGTTTTCCTTCCAGTGCTGCGCAGTGAGCAACCGGTGTCAGGTCCATAACCTCCTGAACGCTGGACTCGCAGAGCATAGCAGCTCCGGTCTGACGACAGGCGTAAACATCTGAGTGGTCGCCGAAGATTGACAGCGCGTGGCTCGCCAGTGCACGAGCAGATACATTGAATACTCCCGGAAGCTGCTCTCCGGCAACTTTATATAAGTTCGGAATCATGAGCAGAAGTCCCTGTGAAGCGGTAAATGTCGTTGTAAGAGCTCCTGCGGAAAGAGAACCGTGTACAGCACCTGCCGCACCTGCCTCGGACTGCATCTCTACGACATTGACTGTCTGTCCGAAAATGTTCTCTCTGCCTTCTGTAGCCCATTCATCAACGTGCTCCGGCATAACGGATGACGGTGTAATCGGGTAGATCGCCGCAACTTCTGTGTACGCATAAGATACGTGAGCGGCAGCCTGATTACCATCCATGGTCTTCATTTTTCTTGCCATTTTCTTGTTCCTCCTTAAGTTTTACATGAAAAAATAGTTTAATTCACATGTATTTTCATTATATCGCCAAAAACGGCAAAAGTCCATAGAGGGTAGTCGGTTTTTTGTACATTTTGGGGTACAGTTTTCATAAAAAGAACCCGCGGGGAAGCAGGCTCTTTTGTCAATTTTTTAACAGTGATATGATATTTTTGAATAATCTTATAATTTACATTTTTCAAACGGCTTTTGTGCTTTCCCTGTATTGAACTTCCACTTCCTTTCCCCGATGCCCAAGTCCAATACAAAGAACCTCTCCGCTCATCCCTGCCATGTACTCCTTTTCCCTGATCTGATCCAGAGCCTGTCCTGCCAGTTCCCTCAGGTCTTTCTTCTCATCTCTCGTATACTTGAACTCCATGATAATATTGGGATGGTCTTTCCGACGTGCTTTTAATGCGATATCGTATCTGCCTTTTCCCGCTTCACGATTGCTTTTCACCTCATAATCGCGGCTCAAGAACGTACACATTCCCAGCATCATCATGTGATAACTGTTTTCTTCTTTCAGATCATGATAAGAGGGGAGCGTCTTCAGGATCCGCCGGTAACCGTCTGTGAATGCCTCCACTTTTTTCTCCGTCAGACGCAGGAACATCTGAGACATGTCCCCCTCCCGTATTCCCAGATAAATTGAAGTCAGCTCGCGGAAAGCGCGCATGACTTCCTGATTCGGGACCCGGAGAATACATTCTCCGTCTTCCAGTATTTTCTCCGCCGTCACCATCCCGGAACTTAAGAGCAGTCCCCAAAGTGTTTCCACATCACGGACCTCATAATATGAATTGTCCATCTTCACTTCCGTGCTGTACTTTCCCTTTTCGATCAGTTCTTCATATCCCGGGCGGAACTCCTCTCCCAGTTCTTCCATCGCAGAGCGGATCAGACCGTTCTCGCCGGTATTTACCCAGAACGGTTCCAGCCGTTTCCTTCTCGCATAATATACGACTGACCAGGGATTGTATATATGGTTGTCTCCAAACCGGTATCCGTCATACATCTGCCGGACCTTTTCGCTGAGTTCCAGTCCGCAGGCTTCCAGCAGTTTCTTTGTCTCCCCCTCCGTAAACCCGAAACAGTCTGCGTATTCCGGTGAATTGACATCACATACCGCAAGATTCTTGAGCCCCGAAAAAATATTTTCTTTCGCCACACGCTGGATTCCGGTCAGATATGTGCTTTCCAGAGATGGATTGCCTTTCAGAAGGCTCCCCAGCATAGAGCTCAGGACAGGGCGCACTTTCCTGTAAAATCCTCCGATCATCGCCTGGATAAAAGGCGTATCGTATTCATCGATAAAAACCTTTACTTTTTTCCCGTAATACCATTCCAGTGCTGAGCACAGCTCCGTCAGCGACTCGGCAATATTATCGCCTCCATCCGGCTTTTCCCTGTTCCATAGAGAGTCATAAATCTTACTCAACTCTCTGCCCATATTCTCCGAAACCTTTTTCTCCTCCCACAGAAATTCATACCGCATATACTCTTTTCTTACTTCTGATGCCAGAAACCTGAAAAGGAAATCCTCGCTGTCTCCTCTTGCATTGGCAAAAGACAGACTGATGACAGGGTACTGGTTCATCTCAGATACCCACTTCGTACCCATGATCTCCGTCCCCTCAAAAATATCCGCCGAATCTTTTGTGATATCAAAAAAACTCCGCCAGCATGGACATATTGAGTGTTTTTCCAAAACGTCTGGGGCGCATGAGCAAAGTCACCTTATCTTCCGCCTCCAGATATTCTGCGATCAGTCTGGTCTTGTCCACGTAGTAATTACCTTTTTCCCGCATTTCTCTGTAATTTTCTATTCCGATTCCCATCCGTATTTTTCCCTGCCGCTCTGTCAATCTCATAAAGACACCTCATTCATTTTTCCGGTTCTGCCTGCGCGTTCCTCACATTGTTCCCTCTTATCTGACAGTATAACCCGCCGTCTTCAGTTTTTCAATTTTTCTCTGAGTTATGTTCAGAAGAATTTATGCAAAAAGCGCCGGATCTTTCTCCGACGCTTTTTTTCCGCAGCAGTTCCTTTCTGCCCTTTTAATTTTACACGTATTTATTCATGTTCCAGGATAAATTCCACATTCTTGCTCTCAATCTCCGAAAGGGAACTGTCCTGAAAGTCATCCGCATCCGCAGTCCCTTTATACCAGGGCTTTGACTCAAAGTAGTCCTGCAGGTCCGAACTGCCGAAAATCCTGCCATGCCTTGCAAAGATCTCATTTCTCGCAAGACGGAGCTGTTCGGAAGAAAGTCCTTTCAGGTCCTCCTCTGTCAGCAGCCTCTTATTGCTTTCCGGAAGGATATAGTCTTCGGGATTTCCTTCAATAAGGTCTTCTCCGTCATCTTCATCCTTCTTATCTTCCTCCTCTTTGCGGTCCATCAGCCGGTCAGACAGAAGGCTCACTCCATTCTGGTAATACTCTTCGGCGTTCTTCTGCACATCTGCTCCAAAAGGCGCATAATTCCTTCCCATTCCGCTGCGATAACAGATCAGGCTGCCGTCCTGGTAAAAATAATGAAACGTCTGACCTTCGCTGTCTCGTTCGTAAATATAGATGAGTTTCTCATCATCTCCAAAAAGATATGTAAATGTATCTCCATCGTTCTCCTGGACAAACCGGACTGCCTTTCCGTCCTTGTCGTAGTAATCTGTCCTGGCATCATCGGAATATTCTGTGCAGTCTGAACTTCTTATAAAACTGCTGGACTGATTCCATCTCTCAGCAATCTCGTTAACGGCCGCATCAACCTGCTTCGAATCCATCTGTCCATTCCCGGAGTCTTCCTTTTGTTCCCCGCTCTGAGCTTCCTCAAAACTTTTCACCTGTTCTCCGATGTCCTCCGCAACAGGCCGCTGCTCATCTGCCTGCGTCCCGGAATCCTTATCCAGATTCATATAGATGATGCATCCGGCTATGATCGCAGCGACCAGAACAAGACATGCCAGCATGGCCAGTACGAGTCCTGTCTTCTTCTTTTTCTTCTGTTTTGCCATGTCCGTCACTTATCCTTGAATTTAAAAATCTTATCCTTGTTTTTCGGCGGCTTCTTCCCCACGATCTTATCCGGCATAGGCTCATACTGCTTCTGCGGTTTCATGAGAGGCATGCGCCTGTGGTTTTTCCTGAGATAGAGCAGCGCCCCTCCGGCAACGATCACTATGCAGCCTGCGAGAAGCTGAGACACAGGTAATCCGATACCGGGAAGCAGCAGCTGATCCGTACGCAGTCCCTCGATCCACACTCTTCCCAGGCCATAACCGAAGATATACAGAAGGAAGAGTTCTCCCTCATATTTCTTATGCTTTCTGTACAGAGCAAGAATGATCAGGAGCACGCAGCACCATACCGACTCGTAAAGAAAGGTCGGATGCACCTGAATATAGCTGACGCCGTCGATCCGCTCAATGTGTTCGCGCATCAGTTCTGTCACATCCCCGGAGCGCACCGCATCCAGCGGAAGCCGCATCGCAAAAAGGCTGTCCGTATACTCGCCGAAAGCCTCTCTGTTGAAAAAATTTCCCCATCTTCCCAGCATCTGGCCGTTCAGAAGAGCCATCGCGATCGTATCGAGGATCTGAAACGGAGAAAGCCGTTTGATCCTGGCGAGCACAAACACGGCGATCACAGCGCCGATCACTCCTCCGTAGATAGCAAGACCGCCTTCCCGCAGATTGAAGATATGGAGAAGATTATCCTTGTACATATCCCAGGAAAAGATGACATAATAGGCCCTGGCCCCCACGATCCCGGCGATCACACCGACGATCCCCATATCCAGGTAATCTTCCGGATTCTGCCTTGTCCGTTTCGCCTCCGATGTGGCGATCAGAAACCCGATCAGGATCGCACAGCCGATAATGATCCCATAGTACGCGATCTCAAATCCGAATATGCTGATGTTCTTCCCCACATGGTCCAGATAGATCCCCAGATTCGGAAAACTGATATCATAATGCATTTCTGCACCCCCTTGTCAAACCTTCCCCTCTCGATTTTCCCACGTCCTGCCTGTCACAAAACACTGACAGTTCATCCCGCGCCCGTCCCTGAGCTCCGGACGGTCACTTTATACATTAAAGCGGAACAGCATGATATCGCCGTCCTGCACGACATAATCCTTTCCTTCCAGGCGGATCAGCCCCTTTTCTTTCGCTGCATTGTGGGAACCACATGCAATAAGATCGTCGTAGCTGACCACTTCAGCACGGATGAACCCTCTCTCAAAATCGGAATGGATCTTTCCTGCCGCCTGGGGCGCTTTTGTTCCTTTTTTGATCGTCCACGCGCGCACCTCAGGCTCTCCTGCCGTCAGATAGCTGATCAGCCCAAGCAGATGATAGCTTGCCCGGATCAGTTTTTCCAGTCCGGATTCCTTCAGCCCAAGATCCTCCAGGAACATTGCCTTCTCATCATCGTCAAGCTGAGATATCTCCTCCTCGATCTCAGCGCAGACAACGAACACCTCACACTCTTCCTTTTCCGCATATTCGCGTACAGCCTGCACACCCGGATTGGACGCTCCGTCGTCCGCGAGGTCATCTTCCGATACATTTGCAGCGAAGATCACAGGTTTTGCGGTGAGAAGATTGTATTCTGCAATCCATGCTTCCTCATCCTCGTCCTCTGGCTTGAATGTCTTGGCGAGCTTGTTATCTTCCAGATGAGCCTTCAGACGCTCCTGCATCGCCAGCTCCTTCGCGGCAGTCTTGTCATTGCGGGAAAGTTTCACCGTTTTTGACATTCTTCTCTCCAGCACTTCCAGATCAGAGAAGATCAGTTCCAGGTTGATGGTCTCGATATCTCTCATCGGATCGATACTTCCGTCAACATGAACGATATTCGTGTTCTCAAAGCATCTGACAACATGGACGATTGCATCCACTTCACGGATATTGGCAAGGAACTGATTGCCCAGTCCCTCTCCTTTGGACGCGCCTTTCACCAGTCCGGCGATGTCCACGAACTCGATGACCGCGGGAATGATCTTCTTTGTGTGATACATCTCCCCAAGGACATCCAGTCTCTTGTCCGGCACTGTCACGACTCCCACATTCGGATCGATCGTACAGAACGGATAGTTTGCTGACTCTGCCCCCGCCTTTGTCAGTGAATTAAACAGTGTACTCTTTCCTACGTTCGGTAAACCTACGATTCCTAATTTCATATATGTTATATTCTCCTTTGTCCTCAGCATATCGGGGCTTTTTGTCTTTTTCCCCTTTTACGCCTTTATAGCTCTTGCTCTTCTCCTTTACGCCTTTGTAAGGCTCATCTTTCCTGCCGTCAGTCCCGGGTCTCCATCAGGATGACAACTCCGAAAGCAAACGATATCTCCACCGTATCCTCCTGAAATTCATTGCTCACGCAGAGGCTTCCATACGGTTTCAGGATATGGTTCTTCAGAGGATATTTCGCTCCCGTGATATTAAAATCATCTACCGGAAGTTCCAGCGGAAAAACAGAAAAATACGGACCGAAGGCCTCATCTTTTTTCAGCGTGATCCCGTGGTCCAGAAGCCGGATCTGATTATATCTGTCGATGATCCGGGCGTCGGCCCCTGCGTCAAGGGCGATCTTCAGACACTGTACATTTGCCCACAGATGATCCACACGCTTGCCTGTTCCTCCCAGGATCCATATCTCATGTCTGTTAAGTCCCAGACAGAGGCGCAGAGCGATTTCTGTGTCAGACGCATCCTTCACCGGGTTAAACTCACGGATTGGCACCTTTGTCTCCTCGCGATAATATGTTACGACTTCATTTGGAGCGCTGTCAAAATCTCCTACGATATAATCCGGTTTGATACCATGTTCATAGAGAAACACAAGTCCTCTGTCCACGCCGATGATAAATTCAGTCTCTTCACTTTTCAAAATAGGGAGGACGAAATCTTCTTCCAGCATTCCGCCGCTCACGATCACTGTACGCTTACTCATATCTTCTCAAAATCTCCATGAAATCCTCAGTATTTTTTCTGATATCCCCTTTAAATACTCCCGAGCCCGATACGATGACATTTGCACCGGCCTCCAGCACCTCTGCCACGTTTGAATGGTAAATTCCTCCATCTACCTCTATATCTGCCTCAATGCCCCGCTCCTCCAGAAGCCTGCGCAGCTGCCGTATCCGTTCGAAAGACTCCGGGATAAACGGCTGTCCGCCGAATCCCGGTTCCACGGACATGATAAGGAACATCTCCGCCTGATCCAGATAGGGGATCAGCGTTTCCACGGGCGTTCCGGGCTTGATCGAAATTCCGGCCTTCACACCGCACCCGTGGATCAGATCTACCGCCTTCTGCAGATCCTCACACGCTTCCTGATGAACCGTGATGGAATCCGCCCCGCATTTTGCAAACTCTTCAATATAACGTTCCGGCTCCACCACCATAAGGTGAACGTCAAGCACCTGGGCTGTCGTTCCCTTTATCGAAGAAAGCACAGGCATTCCAAATGAAATGCTGGGTACGAACATGCCGTCCATCACGTCAAAATGGATGTATTGGGCTCCCGCCTCCTCCGTGATCCGAAGCTGTTCCCCGAGGATCTTGAAATCCGCGGATAAAATAGATGGTGCCAAAATTCTTTTCATAATTCAGTACTTCTTCCTTTCCTGCAGTTCCCGGTACATTTCTGTATAGTCCTGATACCGTACTCTGTGTATCTTTCCCTCTTCCACCGCCTCTTTCACGGCACATCCGGGTTCATGGATGTGATCGCATCCGTTGAAACGGCATTGTCCCTCATAGGGATCAAATTCAGGAAAATAGTATTTCAATTCCTCTTTCTCAAAATCATTGACATAAAGCGAACTGAACCCCGGAGTGTCCATAATATAGGAATCCTTTCCCAGGACAAGAAGCTCGGAATGCCTGGTTGTATGTTTTCCCCGGGCGATCTTCCGGCTGATGCTCCCTGTCTCCATCTTCACTCTGGACTGAAGAAGATTGATCAGAGATGATTTTCCGACTCCGGAAGGTCCGGCGATCGCGGTTGTCTTCCCCTTCAGGAGTTCTTTCAGTTTTTCTATATTTTCCTCTTCTTTCGCGCTTGTGAAAAGAACAGGATATCCACATCCTGAGTAGATCTGTTTCAATTCTGTGATCAAGGGACTCTCCGCGATATCTGTCTTATTGAAACAGAGTACCGTTGGAATCTCTTTTCTTTCCATCATCACCAGGAAACGATCCAGAAGATTGAAATGGGGATCCGGCTGAGTCACCGCAAACACCACGAGAGCCTGATCGATATTTGCCACCGCCGGACGGATCAGATCATTTTTCCTCGGCAGGATCTCCGTGATATTTCCTTCCATATCCTTTTCGTCAAGGACCTCGATCTCCACATTGTCTCCCACCAGGGGCTTTATCTTCTCTTTTCTGAATACACCTTTTGCCTTACACTCATAAACACCGGATCCTACTACGTGAACGTAGTAGAATCCGGCAATTCCTTTTACGATTTTTCCCTGCATCATACCGCCTGTCTTCATCACTGCTGCGCTGTTGTGTCAGTTCCGCTTTCGGAGCCGTCCTGTCCTGACGTATCCCCTGTTCCGTTATCTGTCGAAGGCTGTTCCGGTTCAGGCGCCGGCTCTTCGCCAAGGCTGACCCAGAATTCGACTGTTGTGCCTTCCTCTACCTGCGTACCGCTGCTGACAGACTGATAGAACACCTGACCTGCCGGCGCATCATTATATTCTTCCCCGGCGAAAGATGCCGTGAGCCCTGCCTGCTGAAGCGTCTTCTCTGCAGTATTTCTGTCCATTCCGGTAACATCCGGAACACTGATGACCGTCATCTCCGGTCCTTTGCTGACTGTATAGCTGATCGTCGTCCCCTTGGTCACTTTTTTGCCTGCCGCAGTTCCCTGGCTGATGACAACCCCCGCCTCTACGGAATCGCTGTATTCCTCAGAAGCGCTGCCGCTCAGTCCTGCATTAGACAGCGCCGCCTCTGCATCCGACTGGCTCATTCCCTCGATGGACGGAACTTCCGCCGGCTGAGAGCCAAGGCTGATCACAAGCTTGACTGTGCTCTCTTCATCCACTTCTTCTCCCACACCGGGATCACAGGAGATCACATATCCTTCCTCCACATCGTCGCTGTAGTCTGAATCTTTTGCGACCTTGAGATTTGCATCTGCCAGCATCTTCTCTGCATCTGACTCTTCTTTTCCGACTACGTTTGGCACCTTGGTAGTCTGCGCTTCCTCGCCGCTGCTGAGCGTTACGGACACCTGTGTATGAAGGTCTACCTTTTCCCCTGCTGAAGGATCACTGCTGACGACCTCGCCTTCATCATACTCGTTGGAGGGAACCCGCTCATTCTCCACCTTGATTCCAAGCCCCAGATCGTTGAGCGCTTTAGTAGCTTCATCTTCTGTCATTCCACGCAGATCCGGCACCGTAGCCTGTTCCTCTTCTTTCGTCGTGGCAAGTCCCGGACCGCGGAAGATGCCGACCGCATTTCCCACCAGGAACAGGATCGGAAAAGCGATGATCACCGCTGCAACGATCATAAGGATCCGCATGATCTTCTTTGTATCCGGATTTACATCCTGTTTTCTTCTGCGGTCGTCATAATCCCCGTTGTCTTCCTCGTCGTAGTCGTCATCATCATAGTCATCGTCTTCGTATTCTTCATCTTCGTCGTAGTCGTCGTCATAATCGTCATCGTCATCATAATCATCGTCCGCACTGTACTGCCCGTTCTTGATCCTGTCGATCTCCTCAGTGGACATGACGACCGTACGGTCCGAACCGACTGCCCCTGCTCCTCCTGTCAGGACAAAATCACCGTCCGGATCAACAAGGGAACGCTTCAGGTCCAGAAGAAGTTCCTCGCAGTTGCTGTAACGCTTTTCCGGATTCTTCTGGGTACATTTCAGGATGATACATTCCAGACTGTATGGAATATCCGGCACTTCCTCGGATGGAGCCACGATCTCTTCCTGAAGATGCTTCAGCGCCACCGTCACAGTAGAATCTCCGTCAAACGGAACATGGCCGGTGATCATCTCGTACATGGTGATACCGGCTGAATAAATGTCGCTCCGCTCGTCTACATGACCGCCTCTCGCCTGCTCAGGAGAGGTATAATGCACAGAGCCCATC
This sequence comes from Candidatus Mediterraneibacter excrementigallinarum, assembly GCA_019120075.1. Lineage (GTDB taxonomy): Bacteria > Bacillota > Clostridia > Lachnospirales > Lachnospiraceae > Mediterraneibacter > Mediterraneibacter excrementigallinarum. The sequence goes on along the minus strand of DWVT01000103.1, from coordinate 7,960 downwards.
ACACTTGCACTGATGGTCTGTGTAGAAGTAGTCGCACGGGCGATCCCGAAATCTGTTACTTTTACTTTTCCTTCTTTTGAAATAATGATATTCTGCGGCTTGATATCCCGATGGATGATATGCCTGTTATGTGCCGCCTGGATCCCGGTCACCATCTGGATCGAGATGCTGATAGTCTCCTTTGCCGAAAGCTTTCCTTTCTTCTCAATATAATCCTTCAGCGTGATGCCCTCGACCAGTTCCATGACCATATAGTAAAGTCCCCGGTCCTGCCCCACGTCGTAGACATTCACCACATTGGGGTGCATCAGCCCGGCAGCGGCCTGGGCTTCACTGACAAACTTCTGGATAAACACCTCGTCCGAACGGTAGTCGCTTTTTAAAACTTTGATCGCCACATACCTGTTCAGTTTATGGTCCTTGCCCTTGTAGACATCTGCCATCCCGCCGGAGCCGATCCGGCCAAGGATCTCATACCTCTTCCCTAAAAAAACGCCTTCTTTAATCATAATACACTCACCTCATCCGCGAACGGTTCGATCAGAACTACACCGATATTGTCTGTTCCGCCGTTCTCTTTTGCCGCCTCGACCAGTGCCTGACCGGCCTCGACGATATCTCTTCCTCCCTGCACGATATGGAAAAGTTCTTCATCCTCCACCATATTGCTCAAACCGTCTGTGCACATCAGAATGATGTCTCCCCGCTTCAGACGGTGCTCATAAAAATCCACATCCACGTCGGCCTTTGCGCCGATCGCCCGTGTGATAATATTCTTATCCGGGTGATGTTTTGCCTCCTCAGGCTTTATCCCCCCGAGACGTACCATCTCCTCAACCAGGGAATGGTCTTTTGTCAGCTGCTGTATCCCCTGGTTGATCAGATACAGACGGCTGTCACCTACATTTGCGAAATACATCATCTGGTTCATGATGGTAGCGGCCACCACAGTTGTTCCCATCCCTTTGAGATGCGCGTCCCTGGAAGCTTCTTTTATGATCTCCCGGTTCGCAGTCTTGATCGCTCCGACGAGTGCCTTTTCTACATCCTCGCCCTCGCTCAGATCAAGCTCTCTCTTCAGAACTTCCACAGTATATTTTGAGGCGTAGTCCCCGGCCTGATGTCCTCCCATGCCGTCGGCTACTACAAACAGATTATGGAGAATCCCCAGTGGTCTGTCTGTCGCATAGACATAATCCTGATTCACCTGTCGTACCATTCCTACGTCCGTAATTGAAAATGTCCTCATAATCTTCTCCTTATATACTGTCTTTTCTGAAGCTGCAGTTCACACTGTACTCAGGAAGAGGAAAATACCGCATCATGCCTGCATGTAAAAGTTTTTTTCTCTTCCTGAGCGCACGCAGAACTCGCAGCCGCTTCTCAGTCTTTCACATATCGGCGCCTCAACTGGCCGCAGGCCCCGTCAATATCAGAGCCCATTTCCCTTCTTATAGTAACATTTATTCCGCTTTTTTCAAGTTTATTTTTGAAATTCAGGGCATTTTCCCGGCTTGGACGGACAAAATCGCGCTCCCGGACCGGATTGACCGGAATCAGGTTCAGATGGCAGTTTCTGGGCTTCAAGATTGCCGTCAGTTCTCTGATATCCTCCTCCGTGTCGTTGACTCCGTGGACAAGACTGTACTCAAAAGTCACTCTGCGCCCTGTTTTTTCAAAGTACTCATCACACGCGGAAAGCACCTCCGAAAGTTCATATTTGTTTGCCACGGGCATGAGCCTCCGCCTCTTTTCCTGGGTTGATCCGTGAAGGGAAAGAGCCAGCGTGATCTGCAGTTTCTCCTGTGCCAGTTTCCGGATCCCCGGAACGATACCGCAGGTGGATACAGTCACGCTCCTCTGGCTGATGTTCAGCCCTCTCTCGTCTGTGAGAAGGCGGATAAACCGAAGGAAATTGTCGTAATTGTCCAGAGGTTCTCCGGTTCCCATTACCACTACATTGGACACTCTTTCTCCGGTGATCTTCTGGATCTGATAGACCTGCCCCAGCATCTCCGACGCCAGCAGGTTTCTCTGCAGCCCCCCGATGGTAGAAGCACAGAACGCGCACCCCATGCGGCATCCGGCCTGGGAGGAAATGCAGACAGAATTCCCGTGCTTATACTTCATCAGCACGCTCTCCACCACATTGCCGTCATAAAGCCGAAACAGGAATTTATTAGTCCCGTCCAGCTTTGACACCTGTCTCTCCAGCATCTGCACCGGAAAGATCTCATACTCTTCTGCCAGCTGTTCCCTGAATTTCTTCGACAGATTTGTCATCTCATCAAAATGCTCCGCCAGTTTGACATGGAGCCATTCATAAATCTGTTTTGCCCGGAAGGGCTTCTCTCCCATGTCCAGGATCTCGTTTTGCAGTTCTTCATAGTATAATGAGCGGATATCCTTTTTCATGTTTTCCTCTTCCCTCTCTAAGCCTTTCTCACCAGGCGGGCGATAAAAAAGCCGTCGCATTTATGTATCCCCGGCAGCAGCTGGATGCATCCTCCATCCTGAACATCGCCCCGCAGTTCCGGGCAGAGTCTGTCTTTGATGTCATCCAGTTTAAATTCCGGATGATTTTCCAGAAACCAGTACAGATTTCCCGTATTCTCCGCCTGATCCACTGTACATGTACTGTAGATGAGCGCGCCGCCCGGCTTCACATAGCTCTGCACACAGTTCAGGATCTTTCTCTGAAGATGCACCAGGCTTTCCGTTCCTTCCGGGGACGCCTTGTATTTCAGATCCGTCTTCTTCCCCAGTACGCCCAGACCGGAGCATGGCAGGTCCGCGATCACCAGATCCGCCTTTCCCTCTGAATCCGGATCAGGCACCGAAGCGTCCTGAACCTTTGCCTCAATATTTTCCAGACCGGACCTGTCGATATTCTCCCGGATCAGATCCGCTTTGTACTCCGTCAGATCCCTGGCTTCGACATGTCCCGTACCGCCCAGCTTCTCCGCAATGTGGAGGGCTTTCCCTCCGGGTGCGGCGCAGACATCGATGACATATGCCCCTCTCTGCGGGTCCGCCACTTCCCCTGCCAGCATGGAACTGACGTCCTGGACCGCAAACAGTCCTTCTCTGAAACTCTCCAGCCCTTCCAGATGATCGTACCCTGATATCTCAAATGCGTAGGGCAGATAAGGGTGCTGCGTTACCGTTACCCCCTCCTGCTCCAGCCGTGTTTTCAGTTCCTCCGGTGTCATCCGGTTCAGGCAGCAGCGGATAGTCAGAGGCTTTTCTTCCTGAAAATCCCGGAGCATGGCCTCGATCACATCCAGCTCATATTCCTGCTGCCACAGCTTCAGGATCCACTCCGGGCAGGAATACCGGACAGACAGCGCCTTCAGCCCCTCCGTCGGATACTCTACACTGTCCAATCCTCTGGCTACGCTTCGGAGCACGCCGTTCACATAGCCTTTCAGGCCGGAAAATCCTTTCCGGACAGCCAGCTTCACTGCCTCGCTGCAGACGGCATGGTCCGGCACAGTGTCCATATATTTAAGCTGATACACTCCGCTCCTTAAGATATTGCGGATCACCGGCTTCATCTTCCTTACCTTTACTTTGGAAAACCGGTCCAGAATATAATCGATCTCGATCATATGCTCCAGCGTTCCTTCTGTCACCCTCGTGATGAAAGCACGCTCCCGCTTGTCGAGATACTGGTATTTCGTGAGAACATCTCTCAGGATCCGATGGCTGTAAGCGCCGTTCTCCGTCACCTCCATCAGGATCTCCAGAACAATCTCCCGTTCGTTTACTGTTTTAGTCATCGTCTCTTCGTCCTCCTATGATCATCAGACGCAGAAGCTGCAGTATCATGGACGCCGCGCTTGCCACATAGGTCAGGGCAGCGGCCCCCAGCACCTTCTTTACCGCTCCTATCTCATCCGGACAGAGCATTCCCGAGGTTTCCAGCACTCTCACCGCTCTCCGTGAAGCATTGAACTCCACCGGAAGAGTCACGATCTGGAAAAGCACTGCCGCAGAAAACAGCAGAATTCCCAGATTGATCAGCAGGGAAGACATCTGTCCGCCCATGAAAAGTCCGATGATGATCAGCGGCCAGGAAAGTGCCGAGCCGAAGTTTGCAACCGGGACAAGCGCGCCCCGGATAGAGAGCGGCGCATATCCCACTGAGTGCTGGACCGCGTGTCCGCACTCATGTGCAGCCACACCGACAGCCGCCACAGAGGAAGAATTGTATACCGTATCGGAAAGCCCCAGCGTCTTGTTTCTCGGATCATAGTGATCAGTCAGATTTCCCGGGATATGGATCACACGTACATCATAGATCCCGTTTTTCCTGAGGATCCGCTCCGCCGCTTCCTTTCCCGTCATCCCGGAATGGCTGCGCATCCGGGAATATGTGGAAAACACACTGTTTACACGGGCAGAAGCGATCATGCAGATCACAACGCCGATCACGACAAGCATATAGGTTGGGTCAAAATAATAATAAAACATTCTATCATCCTCCTGAGATTCGAGTTGATCCTCTGTTCGATCATGCGCCCGGAATGTTCCAGGAATCAGTTCGTATCCCCCGCGTTATTCCCGCGTGAATACCGTTCCTTCTTCCAGCGCATACCCCCTCAGGAATGCACCTGTCTCCATCCTTTTCTTTCCCGGGATCTGAAGTTCATATACCTGCAGGACTCCGTCTCCCGTCTGCACCGTAAAGTGATCCTTTGCCACTGCAAGGACCGTTCCCGGCTCTGCTTTTCCGGCTCTGCTTCCACTTCCGGATTCCCCGGCACGCTCTTCCCCGGACTCCGGGCTGAAGTCTGCCTCTGCTTTCGCCCGCCAGATCTTCATCACTTTTCCATTCCAGTGGGTATAGGCGCTGGGCCAGGAATTCAAGCCCCTCACCAGACGTTCGATACGGACGGCAGAGTCATTCCAGTCGATGTTTCCAAGTTTCTTATCCAGCATCCTTGCATATGCCGTCGGGCTCTCGCCCTGTTTTTCAAAGGAAGCCGTCCCGTCTTCCAGAGCCTTCAGAGTCTCCACACACAGCTTTGCGCCTGCATCCGCCAGTTTGTCGTGAAGGGACTCCCCGGTCTCCTCCTCAGTGATCGGCACCTCTGTCTTCATGATCATGTCTCCTGTGTCCAGACCTTCGTCCATCTGCATGGTAGTCACGCCGGTGACTTTCTCCCCCTCGATGATCGCCCACTGGATCGGGGCAGCGCCGCGGTATTTGGGAAGCAGTGAGGCATGGACGTTGATACATCCATAGGGAGTCAGCTCCAGGATCGACTTCGGAAGGATCTGACCGAACGCGATGACCACCATCACATCGGCGTGATATTTCTTCAGTTCCTCCACGCACTGCGGATCACGGATCTTCTTCGGCTGATAGACCGGGATGCCGTGTTTCATCGCAGCCTCTTTCACCGGAGTGGGCTGCATCTCCTTGCCCCGTCCTTTCGGCTTATCCGGCTGGGTCACCGCAAGGCATACGTCGTGTCCTGCCTCCACCAGCGCTTCCAGTGTTCCCACGGAGAAATCAGGGGTTCCCATAAATATGATTCTCATCTCTTATTCCTCCGTTTCTTCTTCGTCTTCCTCCGGCTCCTCATAGGTCACGTCATGGAGACCGTCCTCTGTCTTGTCCACGTAAAGCTGTCCTGAGAGATGGTCGATCTCATGACAGAACGCTCTTGCCAGAAGTCCTTCCCCTTCCATCTCAAAGGGCTCCATCTCCTGGTTCAGCGCTCTCACTTTCACATGATCCGGGCGGGTAACATATCCCCATTTTCCCGGAACGCTCAAGCACCCTTCCTCCCCGGTCTGCTCTCCGGACGTCTCGATGATCTCCGGGTTGATCAGTACGATAGGGCCTTCTCCCACATCGATGACCACGATCTTCTTGAGCACACCCACCTGGGGAGCTGCAAGCCCCACGCCGTTCTTGTCGTACATAGTCTCAAGCATATCCCCGATCAGGATCTTTGTCCGAAGTGTCATCTTCGGTACATCCTTACATTTCTTTGTCAGTATCTCATCTCCGATTTCTCTCACCTGTCTGATCGCCATAATTATATCTCCTTCCTGTTACAGTCCACACTGTGATCTTTCGATGCGGATTGCGGCAGTGCGCAGCACGGAACAATCCGCAGGCATCGTAATTCGGGGCTTTTGCCCCGACATCATATTCCCATCGGGTCAAAATCAAACTGGATCCGCATTTTATCAAACCCCGAGTTGATCTCGATATACTGTTCCAGCCTGTTCTTGATCCCTGTAAGTGTATCATATTCCGGCGCTTTTATATAGAGGACGCGGCGGTAGATATCCTTTACTTTATCAATCCCGGGGCTTGCGGGGCCTATGACTGCCGCTCTCCCCTGCCCATCTGACATTCGCGCCTCATTGCTGTCCGCCGGCTTTACATTTCTGCTCACCCGGAGTGCATATTCTCTCAGATAATGACATCCTTTGTCAAGGAGTTCCTCATCCCCGCAGGATACGAGCACAGCCAGAAGATGCTCCACGGGAGGATATCCCATCAGCTCCCTGTAGCTGATCTCCTGTGCGTAAAACGCCTCATAATCCTGGGCAGCCGCTGTGACCACGGCATAATGTTCCGGGCTGTAGGTCTGGATCACCGCCTCGCCGGGTCGGTCTCCTCTCCCTGCTCTGCCCACCGCCTGGGTCAGAAGCTGAAAGGTCCTCTCCCCGGAGCGGTAGTCATCCGTGTACAGCGACATATCCGCCGCCAGAACTCCCACCAGCGTCACATTGGGGAAATCATGCCCCTTCACGATCATCTGTGTTCCCACAAGGATATCCGCCTCTTCATTTGCAAACGCAGAGAGTATCTTCTCATAGGAATCTTTCTGCCGGGTGGTGTCCATATCCATCCGGAGCACTCTCGCCCCCGGGAACCGCTCCTTCACGATATCCTCGATCTGCTGGGTTCCGGCGCGAAATTCTCCGATATGACGGGAGCCACATTCCGGGCACGCCGTCACTTTTGCGCAGGTGTATCCGCAGTAATGGCACCGCATGGTCCCGTCCCGGTGTACCGAGAGAGACACGCTGCAGTGGGGGCACTTTATCACATGCCCGCATTCCCTGCATGATATGAATCCGGAATACCCCCTCCGGTTTAAAAAGAGCATGATCTGCTCCTTTTTCTTCAGCCTGTCTTCCATCAGTTCCTGCAGTTTCCGGCTCAGAATCGAACGGTTTCCCTCCCGGAGTTCCTGACGCAGATCCACGGTATACACCTCGGCAAGCTGCTGCATACGCGACCGGTTCTTCAGCTCCAGCAGGACATATTCCCCTTTCCGGGCCCGGTACATGGCTTCCAGAGACGGAGTCGCGCTTCCCAGAACGACCCCGGCCCCCTCCATCAAAGCACGGCGGACCGCTGTCTCTCTGGCATGGTACCGGGGAGTCTGTTCGCTCTTGTAGGTTGGTTCATGCTCCTCGTCAATGACGATCAGCCCCAGATCCGGAAAGGGCGTGAACAGCGCGGAGCGGGGACCGATCATCACGTCCACCTCTCCTGCCTTCGCCCGCATCATCTGATCGTAACGTTCTCCCGGCGAGAGCCTGGAATTCATAATGGAGACCCGGTCTCCGAAATTCCGGTAGAACCGCATCACTGTCTGATAGGTCAGAGCGATCTCCGGGATCAGGACAATAGCCTGCTTTCCCCTCTCCACAACGGTCCGGATCATTTCCATGTAGACTTCCGTCTTTCCGCTGCCTGTCACGCCGTACAGAAGATAAGTATTCCTCAGCCCCTTTTCATAGTCTTGCCGGAAACGGCGGACAGCAGACATCTGTTCCTCTGTGAAAATAATCTTTTTTCCCGTCTGCTCTGTCTTCTTCACCGGGTTCCGGTATACCTGCTCCTCCTCGATCTCAAGCACGCCCTGTTCTTCCAGAGCGCGTATCACGGGAAGAGTAATATTCAGCTTCTTTGTCACCAGTT
>DWVT01000102.1 GCA_019120075.1 Candidatus Mediterraneibacter excrementigallinarum | reverse complement strand
AGGAGAAGGAATCCATCGCCTTCCCATACAAGCCCCTTGATGCGGTCACTGCGCCTGCCGCAGAAGAGAAAAAGAATGTCCTTTTCATATGGATCCAGCTGGAAGTTGAATTTAATAATAGATGCCAGACCATCAATCCCGCGGCGTAAATCTGTGTATCCTGCAGCAATATAAATCTTTCGGAATCCGGTTGCATTATTCAGCACCCAGGAGCCCTCCAATCCGGGAGAGAAGCTCATCTGATGCAGAATTCGAAATCTCCAGAATAAGACTGCCTTTCCGGATCACGAGATCCGGATGAAAAACCGGAGCTGTGTTCTGAGAAGAAGATGGAAGCTTGATCTCAGTAAAAGAGACTGCCCTTTGAGTCGCTGGCACCATCGGCGCCATTTCCTGATGCGGTCCGGCAGTTGCCGGTAATAATGAATTCTGGGAATTTTCGAAAGCTTCCCTGCGCAGGATCCTCTGCCAGTAGAAGAACTGCTTCACTGAAATCCCATTTGCTCTGCACCAGGCAGTTTTAGACATTCCGCTGTTTATGCATTCATTCATGATTTTGGCCCAGTGCTCTGCACGGACCTGATGTGTGATCTTATCCATAGGGACACTCCTCTAAAAAACTTGTAGTTTTCTGGAGGTATTATCTCATAGATAGATAAAACTAGCACGGTACTAGTGATTTACCGTGTACGTTTAAAAAATCAGTAATGAGTTTATGGTCTATCCCTATACAATTACCTAATGTAGATAGATCAAATTTATATATTTGCAATAAAACATCTATAATTCCTTTTAATCTACTGTCACAATCAATAGTATTTCCATCAGTTAACAAAATAATTAGATCTGTAAGAAAATGTTTTTCACTTTCTAGTAATGAATCAAGAGAACATTGTCTATTAATATATTTTTTAAACCACTGAGCGCTTAGGCTAGTAATCGTTTCCAAAGCTTCTATGGTGATTTTTCTTTTATTTATTAGCTCAATTAACATATTCCGGAATATATCTTCCGAAGGTGTGTAATCATTTATTATCATTAATATAAACCTCCATAAAAAGGGCCAACCCTTCTAAAGAGTTAGCCCATAACAATTTACATTACAGATAGCTTTTATGCTTTCCATGTAACGCGGTTGCTTCCGGTTTTAGCTACGGGAATTATTCCGTTATATGCTACCCCACTAATGTTGCAGTATAAGTGTGTCCACTTATACGCGCTGCGTAAACTTTGCCCGAAAAACCTGAAATGGCTGCTGTTCCTGAACTTAGTCCAGATGTAATATCTGTAGCAGATACTGTACCAGAAAAATAAGTGGCCGGTTTAGTCATTACAATTGTCCAATACACATAGTGCCCACTTCCACGAACGGTGAGTGTACCAGCATCACCCACTACTGTATTTGAAGAAGCACGTGTTGATGGTGTAAGAGACTTCATAGGGATTTCTATAACTGCCTCATCAGAAACGGTATAAATCTCCCCACCGACTTCGACCTGATAAGTCTGTCTTTCGATAGATTCAGGCTCGGCTGCAAATACTGTCAAATTTAGTGACAATACTATTGCTAACGCCAAAAACAAACCAGATAATTTTTTGAGCTTTTTCATTTTTCCCTTAAGATATTGTGTAACATCAGTAGTGCCTGAAATATAATAATCAATGATAATTTAAAAGCATAATCAAAAACTATAAAGGTCAATAGGAAAGGCTCGAAACGACAATTTATCTACGTTTTTGGTCAAATATTATTCTGAAAATTTTTCAATGTAATAATTGTATGAAATGTATGGCTGTCTTCAGTATAGTAATTCTGTATTTCACCATTATAATTTCTGACGATCCGCTCGATAATTTTCATCCCGTAGCCATGATAACGTTTATCTGGTTTTGTAGTGGAAATCCCACTTTTGTTTTTGGCAAATGGATTTTTTCTGCAGGAGTTGGTCAGCGTAATAATTGTAAAAGCCGTTCCTTTCCGCTCTGAAACCGACAATTCGATAAAAGATCCCGGAATTTGTGCTGTCGCTTCCACGGCGTTATCCATAAGGTTACAAAACAGGGAGGTCATATCATTTTCTTTCAGAAATTTACATACGCCATTTCTTACGTCAGTACGAAAAGCAATATTCAGTTTACGGCACTGAGCTGCATACCGGGCGAGTATTGCATTTAAAAATTCATTATTGCATATCTGTGAAGACGACTGCAGTGCCGAGGAATGGATCAGGCTTTCGATATATGCAGATATTCTGCCGGTATCGCCCTTCTCATTAAGCAAAGCAATGGACTGCAGATGTTTTTTAATATCGTGGACAAACTGGCTCTGGTCTTCCGACTGCTGAATCAGCATCTTGTAGTATTTTGCAGTGTCACATTCTTTTTGCAGCGATAACTGCAGATCCATCATTTTTTCATTTTTCTCCAGATTGTGGCTGTAAACTTCCCAGATAATTATGTTCAAAGCGAGTAAAAGGAGCGTGCTTATTAAGACCATAAGTTCAACCTTCGGGGAAAGCGCTGTATCTGCGCACAGATACAAAAAGGTAAGCATAACAAACATAGATATCGTCGGTATTGCTGTAAACAGGATAACAGACCGGTCTCCCTGAGCTGTTTTCCCGTGGCGGATACCGGAAAAATGTCCGAGAAGATACATGATGAAAAAATATATGATTTTATCGCATATGACAGGTATGATCCAGATCCGGAATTCCGTCCAACCTTCATAGGAAAAAGCGGCTTCATATGGAACGATGGCTATTATAATTAATTCACACAGACACATTACAGCGGTTGAAAGAGCCGAATGAAATAGTGCGGTATACCAGACGGGGCGGTATATAAGAAATACGAATATAAAGTTGGCGGCAAAAAATGAAAACAGATTTAACTGAGGACTCTGCAAAAACGATATCAAAAACAATATACTGTACAATGCAGCAACAGAAATATTTTTTAACAGCTTTGACTTCGGAGCCTCAAAAACGGAAGCACAGTACTGCGAGAAAATAATCCCTTCGATTACATAAATAATAAGATAATAAATCCGGATAAACATTTGATGATCACCTTACACTTTCAAGATATAATAAATAGGCAGTCTTAAATGAGGTGTACTTCCTGCGTGTCAAATACGCAGAGTATTGCCGGCTGCATAAATGGATCAAAGTATGGTCAAAATCTGATACATGCTCAAAATTAACGATAAAACTGCGGTGCGACTGGAAGAAACAGTTCTCGGGCAAACGCTGCGCCCATTCTGTAATAGAAGAAACGGATTCGTAATCTCTCTCCAGTGTGCGTACAAATGTTTTCTTATTCAGAGATTCTATCATAATAATATCTGATGCGGGAACGGTAAAAGTTCCCTGCTTTGTTTCAATTGCAATTTTATCAGAAGAGATACAGTAGACATATAATGCGTCTTTCATATTCCGGAACAGACGCTGCTTTTCTAAAGGTTTGGAAAGATACCGGAAGACATGAAAGCGCATTGCATCATCCAGATATTCCGTATAAGCGGTGACAACAAAGATAATGGTATTTTTATTTTGAGATTTTAATTCAGTTCCTGTGGCAATACCGCTCAATCCGGGCATTTCGATATCCAGAAAGACGATATCTTTTTCACGGCTGTCCTTAAGCAGGGATTCGCCGCTGTTAAAAGTTGATATTTCCGGACACTTTAGCCCCTTGCGTTTAAAAAAATCTTTCAGATAACTAAGTAATTGAGCCGTAAAAAGCGGATCATCATCGCAAATGGCAATACGCATAAGCTGTTCCTCCCATATTTTAATCATTATAGTAATCATTGGGAGATATGGCAAGAAGATTCGACTAAAAGAACAAATATCGTAAAATTTTGGTACATAGAATTCAGATCATACGAAAAATTTATCATTCCAGTTTCTGCGATTGCGCTCGACTAAGAGATCAATAATGCGACGAGCCAGTTCGATGTCTTCTTTACTGCATAAACGGAGGGTGTCGGTAATATTTTGAGGAATATCATTTGCATGCATAGTTCCTAATAACAGATAATCAGGTGTAACTTTTAATTCTTCACATATGTTGATGAAAACCTCCATACTGGGGCGTTCTTTTCCAGTTTCAATAGATGACATATGGTTATTAGAAATGCCGAGTGTTTCAGCTAACTCAGCTTGTTTAATTTTTAATTCATTGCGGCGAAGCTTGATTCGCTTTCCCATTTCTATAAATTGATTATTCAAAATTTATCCAGTCCTTTTTTATTAAAATATTATCAAGAGAATTTATGAAAACAAAGAATGTATAACAGTATTATTCTGTATTACATTATATAAAAGCTCTGCATAACACAAAAATTCTGTTTTATATGTATAAAACAGGGATCTTTTGAGAGAAATAACCAAAAGAGATAATTAAGAGGCCAAAATAAATCATAATATTGATATTCCCATCCTTATTGATTATTATTAATTCTATATAATAATCAATGAAATCTGACAAGGAGGAGGTGAAAGGTCCTTTTTTATTCATACGGAAAAGCAACGTATAATAAATCAAAGGTCCATAAATAAATGAAACAGAATAACGTATCGAAAAAAGTAAGCAAATATGTTGCTTCAGCTCTGAAAAACGTTCTTCGGGCAGAAGCAAATTCTACATCATGTGTAGTTTTTTTTCAGCCTAAAGCACCTGAAAATCTGTCCGAATTTAAAAGGATGAAGTAATGCAAAAAAGCATACAGGCATTGGTAAAGTGGCTTTATCTGCACGGTGCAATAGAGGAAAAGGATCAAGAACTTTATGAATATGCAGCGACTGTTTTTCTAATCACAATTACTCCACTGGTTATAGTAATTGCCATCGGAGCGGTCACTGATCTAATAGTAGAAGAAATCCTGTTAATGATTCCCTTTTTTGCGATAAGAAAATTTAGCGGAGGGATTCATGCTAAACATGCAGGAACATGTTTTGTGCTGTCTATATTAACACTTGTCATCTGTGCAGACATTACATTGTATTGCAAAGTTGGTTGGATATTAAATATAGTTTTATCAGCAGCGTGTTTTGGTCTTTTTCTATTAAGCCCGATAGATTCAGCAAGTCGCCGTCTTGATGTCTATGAACGTCCCAAATATAAATTATATGCATCAATATTTACTGGTATATGTGTTGCTTTTTATATTGGGCTATGGATTTCAGGGCAAGAACATTATGCAGTGTGTATTGCATTCGGTGTAATTTTGGCTGCTGTATTGCAATTTTTATGTTTCATACAGAAAAAAATTAACAAAAGAGACTGTCTTTAAACGGATAGTCTCTTTTGTCTTTTTAGACCAAAAACAAGCGGAAAACGTCGTTTCGGGAGGCGGTTATTGACTTTAACAGAAAATCAATGTATTTAGTAGATATCATTGATTATTATATATGCTAAATATTCAAGAATGGAGGCTTTATTATGAAGTTAAAGAAAAGAGCAGCTGCATTGGTAATGGCTCTTACATTATGTATGGCAGCTGGAGCGACAGTAAATGCGGCAACAGTAAGTACATCAGAGTTCGGAACAATGACTTATTCGTTAAGCCGTAGTGGTGCAACCGTTACAGCAGTAACCAAAACAACAAAAGCAGCTCCTAAGTTAATAACTAAGCTGGAAGTGCAGGTTAATTCAACAGGAAAAACTATTGTTAATACATCTGCAACAAAAACAAATGCAACGAACAATACAATTATCAAGGCAACTAATTATACGAGCACAAAACTGGCAGCTTTTTCTACGCACGAGGCAAGAGGAACAAGCAGTGTTGCCCGTTATATGGCGGAAGTATTTTAAACAGGAACTGCTGTGAGGATGGATTTGTTGTGGCATAGGGGAACCTCTATGCCACATTGCTTAATTATGATAACAGGAGGACGTCAGATTGAAACGAACAATTGTATTTTTTTTATGCGCGGCATTGTGTGCGGTATCCGTGGGATGTGCCGGAAGGAATGCGGACAGCGTTACAGAAAATTCAGATAAGGAACTGGCAGAAGAGTTTAACAAGGATGACTCCCTGTTAGAAGAATCAACGGGCAGTATAGGCTTCGGATATGTTGATCCCCCGCAGAATGGGTATGTCTACGATGGAACGGAACTGGAGGTTCCATATTATATAGAAAATACTGGCGGTGAAAACGAACAGAATGCGGAAGTCGGGCTTTTGTTTTTTGTAGACGGAGAGGCACAGCCATATAGCACAAATGAAGACGGTAAAGAAACGGACGAAAGCTATATGCATAAATTCAGTATTGCGCCGGGCGACCGTCTTGATTTTGACGCTGCTTTTACTCCTGTTTCAGGAAAAGAAGGGGAAGAGATCGGACTGATCCCCGCCATCATCTGGAATCCGGATTATATACCGGAGGACCTGGATTCGGCACGTTTTGGAAACTGCTACAGCCTCAGCGCAAATGTTCCGCTGACAATTACAATGCAGGCTGACGGATCCGGTATACATACCCCTTCTTCTAAAGAAGCCGAGATCACGGATATTCCGGAAGACATCATCCTGTCGCTGGAAGATACGTATAGTGAAGGCGCTTATGATTTTTTAGATGATTCCGTTGGTTTTGAAATAGAGACGGAAAATGATAAAAGCGTACTTGAAGCAGAAAACGGAAAAGTGAATGTGACATTGAATCTTTACGGCGGGAAACAGGTAACAGATAAAATAACATTATTTATAGGGAATCAGCCGGTCCAGATCGAGGATGGAGATTATACGGTCATACATACACAAAAAGATAAGATGTGCCAGGTGAAAGCGCAGATTGACGTAAAAGCTCTGAAAGAACCTGCGGTCATGTATGCAGTGGCAATGACATCGGGGGATGACTATATTACACAGGATATTTATATGACAGCGCCGGTCCTCATACAGCCGGGGAACTAAGATGTGAGAGGAAAGAACACTGCAAAAGCTGAGGGGAGCTGGCAATTAATCAGGAGTCGGAAGGAGAAAAATATATGCTGAAGAAAATATTGGCAATCGGAGGCATCATCTGCATCCTGTGTTCTGGGTGCGCATCAAATGCTGAAAAGGAAAACGCTTCTGAGACATCAGCAGAAGACCAAAAAGAAGAAAACCATGATGCTACGGCATCATCTTTTCAGTTATATGAACCGGAAATAGACTATGAAAGCAATACGGTGAAAATCCATGATCTGGTTTCAAATGATCTGGCCGGAACAATTACATGCCGGCAGGATGAGCAATTAGTTACAGCTCTTGAAGTGGATGACGGATTTGCTGTGGTAAAAAAGTCAACTGATGAAAGCGGTACGGCAAAGGAATATGAAAACGGCGGCCTTGTTGTTACGACGGACGAAGACGGGAGCGGTTCATGGACAGAATATGCGCTGGAACTGTATGATTTTGATCTGAACATGGTGAAAAGCATTTCTCTGCTGGATTATATAGATCAGGATAAGGCGGAGATCCACGGCGATCCGGTTATAAGCCGAAATGCGGAGAAAATCGCATGGCTGACAGACGATTCCATTTACTATATAGACTTGGCTGCTGAAAAAAGCTGCTTTGTGGATGCGCTGTCTCAGGAAAATATCGTGTCGGTCCAGATTGCTTTTGCAGGGAATGACAAAATCGGTTTTTACGGGAGCCAGGGAATTACAGAGACAGACACTTGTTACGGTTTCCTTAATCTGGAAGATCAAAGTGTAAGCGCCCATATTGCAAAAGACTATCAGGCCGGCACATTACTGACAAATGACAGATATGTGTGCATTAACGATGCTCAGGATCCATACACAAACAAGTCCAGCGGAAAGATCCAGATACTGGACTGTAAGACAAATGAAGCCCGGGAAGTTCAGGTGGATGGTCTTGAAAGCACATTTTCTGTAATTACGGAAGACGGTAAAATGCTGATTTCTATTAAATGGGACGAAGAAAACAGTTTCAGAATACGGAATTATGATATGGACACAATGGATGTCCTTTATGAAACTACATGTAAAAAAGATGAAGCAGTACGCCCGTTTGAAATCAAAAAAGCCGGGGATGAATACGTTGTTGTGTACCTGAGCTCAGAATGGGGGTATGTATATGCAGCTGACCATTAGCAGTATCACAAAAAAATACAGAAAAAACTATGCGTTGAAATCCGTTACAGCGCAGCTTAGTCAGGGTGTCTATGGACTCCTGGGGGCAAACGGAGCGGGAAAGACGACACTGATCAATATTCTGATCGGCGTTCTTGAAGCAAACTCGGGTGATATCCTGTTCAACGGCACAAATATAAAAAAACTTGGAACAAAGTATCTGGAACTGATCGGATATATGCCGCAGTATCCCCGGTTTTATCCGAATTTCAGAGTGGATGAATTTTTAGATTATATGTGCTGTGTCAAAGATATTCCGAGAAAAGCTGCACCGGCGATTATTGAAGAGGTACTGTGGCAGGTGAATCTGACGCCGCAGAGCCGCAAACGGATCTGTGAGCTTTCCGGAGGGATGCGGCAGAGAGTTGGAATCGCACAGGCAATGTTAAATGAGCCGAAAATACTGATCCTTGATGAACCTACAGCCGGATTGGACCCTGCTGAGAGGATCAGGTTCCGGAATATTATCTCGCGGATTTCAAAAGACAGGATTGTTCTGATCGCTACACATATTGTTCAGGATATAGAGTATATTGCAAATGAGGTTATGATTTTAAAAGACGGTTTCCTGGTACAGAAGGGATCTATAGCGGAACTCTGCAGAAAGGAAAACGGAAGAGTATGGGAGGCTGTTTTGTCCGAACAGGAACTTACAGAGGCTATGGAACAGTTCCTGATCGGGAATATGCGCCGGGAAGGAGATAAGATTCGTGTCCGTCTGATCAGTGAGGCAGCCCCGGGCAGACTGAAAGCGATACCAGCGGCCCCGCAGCTTGAGGACGTCTTTTTTGACATTTTCGGAAAGGATGGGGCAAACGGATGAAAGCGCTCATGTATGAGATGAAGAAAAATATCTTCAGAAAATATATGGTGTTTCTTATACTGGCAGCTCTCGGGGCAAATATACTGCTGATTTATACACAATACTGTCAGGCAGGGAAAGGGTTTTCCGATGTGATTACCAGAAAGGTGTCAACGGAAAAAGAGTGGAGTTATTATAAAGAACTTCACGCACAGTTTGACGGAACGATCACAAAGGAAAAGGTAAGGAACCTGACAGAGAAGATGGCGGACTATGAACCACATATTTCCAACGGAGATTTCAGCACAGAATATGACCCGGATCATACAGAAACAGGATATTACTATGGGGATTATTCCATACTGGAGACGTATTTTTATAATCCGATAGAATATCTGGTCAATTATAGTATAAGCAACGGGCAGTTGACAGAAAAGGCATCTGAGAATATAGAATTTTATAATAAGATGGGAAATTCCTGTGAAGAAGAGAAAAACCAGTATATCCTGAGCAGGTATCAGAACCGGAGGCTGACGGAATTCTATGATTTTCAGGGATGGAAACAGCTGATCGGTTATGATTATTCGGATCTGTTTCTTTTTGTCCTTTTGATTCTTGCAATCGTACCCTGCTATTATAATGAGCAGAAATATAAAATGTCAGAAATTATTCTGGCCTCAAAAGGACAAAAGAAAGCATATACATACCTGAAGCATGGAGCTGTCTATTTGTGGATCATATGTATTGTTTTTGCGGCGGCGTCCGTCAACTTCCTTATATTTAAAGTTTTATATGGCCTGGATGGAGGATGGACGTGTTTATATGCTCTTTCTGATTATCAATATACACCGTTAAATCTTTCGCTTTTTTGTTTTTTCTTATTTATTAACATTATGAAATGCCTCAGTTTAATTGTCTTTGCCCGAATCGGGATCTGGATAAGCGGGAAAGTAAAAAATATTTATATGATTTACCTTATTCTGCTTGCCGGAACGGCAGTCTGTCTGTACTGCAGCGGATTTGTGTGCAGCAGTTCTCCGGTAAAACAGTATCTGACCCTGCTGAATCCGCTGTCCGGGTTCCAGATATGTGAACTGGAGAAAGGATGTTACGGAATGAATGTATTTGGTCATTACGTTCCGTGGCTGGCGGCGTATCTGTGTGTACAGACGGGAATCCTGCTTCTGTCATACATCATACCGCTCTTCTGTTCCGGACTGAGGAAACCGGGATACCGAAAACTGAAAGGCTGGTTTAAGAGGAGGCGGACGGATGGTTCGGATGGAATGTAAAAAAATATTTGTGAAACAGAAAGCCCTTATCTATCTGACACTGATTTTATTTATGAAACTTATAAATATTTTTGCCTCCGGGTACGATTCAAATTATATGATCGATGAAAATGAGTCGTACTATCTGGAATATATGGATCAGTATGAGGGAAAGATCACAGAAGATACTCGGAATAAGATTGAACAGGAGTATGACCGGATCTATCATCAGACAGATCATGATTACCTGTCATCAAGTAGTGAGAAGGCTTTTCAGGTAATCTATCATCAATATACTTATGAAGAAGAAAGCGGCGGCGGATACATTTTTGATTCGCGGGGCTGGGAGACGCTCCTGCAGCATAATAATGTGGATTATATTCTGCTGGTTGGGATTATTATTCTGGCTGTGTTGGTTTTTGCAACAGAATATGAGAATGATATGCAGAACCTTATGCTGACAACGAAAAAGGGACGCAGTGTTTCCGTACATATGAAACTCTGGATCGGAATTTGCGGAGCTGCAATGCTGACACTTATATTTCAGCTATGTCAGTGCATTTACCTGTATTTGAAGGTTGGACTTCCCCATGGGAACTATCCGCTGATCTGTCTGGAATTTTTTGAGCATACGGGATGGAACTGTAAATTATGGCAGGCATACGGCTGCATTTTGTTGCTGAAAGTTCTGGGAGCAGTATTTGCTTCAATAGCGGCGATGGTTGTGGTTATTCTGGTAAAACATACAGTTCTTTCAATGGTCGTATCAACTGCGGGGTGGCTGATTACAGATATTGTGCTCGGCCAGGGAACGACAGCATATCGTACTCCACTTGGCCTTTTAAAGGCAGCCGGATACTTCTGGCCGGATCAGTATGTCTCAGCTGTCAGCAGCAGCGGAGATTTTGTGAAGAAATATACGTTCCATGAGATCCCGCAGGGCAGATTACCGGCATATATTTTGTGTTTCATCATTATTATTGCGGTTTTATACATGCTGTCTGTATTGAGGTATCTGAAATATCCGGTTAAGAGGATTTTTTCCTATCAGAAAAAAAGAATTTTAAGCGTCTTCCTAGTCTGTTTGTCAGTAACAGCTCTGGGAGGCTGCGGACCGGGCAGGCAGGAAGCACAGTATTTTAAGGTCAGCGAAGACTCTCAGGATGAATATAACGGTACGGACTTTCATCTGAAGATCGACCATGAAAATAATAATATCATCTACACGGACAATAGTGGAACCACGTATGATCTGATCCGAGATGTGTTCCCTTTGCAGACAGAGATATCCCGGATATTTGTAGATGGAAATCTATGCTATTATCTCATGGAAAACGAAAATGATAACGGAATTTACATCAGATGCATCGATCTGGACACCTTTTCAGATCAGTTTATATATTCTGATATGGAAGAAAATACAGAAGATCTGTACAGCCTGCTTTCAGATGATAAATCCGTTGAAGAGATCTTTGAGAATCTAGACAGTACAAAATGCTTTTTTGTTACAAAGCATTATATTTATCTGAATAAAGAGAACTATATCCGAAAAATCAACAGGCTTACCCATTACAGTAAAGTCGTCGCGGAAGAAGTGGCGGACAAAGAGATAACCTATGATAATGGAACGCTTTCATATACAGATTTTCACGGAAAAGTAATAAACCTTCAGGAGTGAAGAGAGTAATATATGAATATGATACGAGGAAAGTTAATGATGGATGAGGAGAAAGAGAGAATTTTGATTTTACATTTAAAGGATGATGCAGAAAAAATGATTCGCAAGATTATGGGAAATGACAGCAAGACAACAGATACCGTATTATCGGATGAACTTTCATTTTCCGGCCTTAATATATATCTGGAACAACGCCGAATATTGTATGATAATATGGAAATTCAGCTGAATAGAGAAGAATTCAATGTGTTACAGTCTCTGGTGCAGCGACTTGGTTGGGTAGTTACGAAAGAGCAGATTCTTGAAGCCGCGGGCTCAGAAGATCCACAGGATGAGGATAATGCAGTTCGTTGTCTGATGGCAGGAATCTGTAAGAAGCTGAGATTGTATACAGAGAAAGAATATATCCAGAAAGTACATGGAGTTGGTTATAGGTTTGTGATCCCTCCAAAATAAGTCGCAAGGTTATTTTATGTAAGAAATCATCTTTCTCTTGGAATAGTCTTTTTATGGCATCTGACGATTTGGTTACTCCAAGGCAAACAATCTTGTTTTGACATATATTCAGTATTCAGGTATTATAACGATATAGAAATCTTGTTTTATTATATTTGCCGGCTTATGCAGGCTTTAAAAGTAAAATTCCTGGTAACAGGTTTTTGAGCATCTGATCTTGATCAGGTGCTTGTTTTTTTATAAAAGGAGGTTCGAATTCAAATAGTGATAAGACAAGATTTAGTAATAAGGAAACTGGAAAGATATCCTTTTTAGGATGTCTTTTTTGTTGCCAGGGATACTTGACGGGGAATTAACCGGTAAGTTGAGTGTATTTTCAAGACAGGAGAGGTGTGTAATGAAAAAAGAGTTTTATAGGGTAAAAAGACCGGGTTATCTTGTTTTTGGTAATTCGGAGTACTATGGAAAACGAGATCACAGAGGCAACATTGTAGATTACAGTCCTGCAAGCTGCTTTAGTGCAGGCGTGATTTTATCTGAAAGTGGTCCGGATCAGAGCCCGGTGTGTTCAATGTCTATATGTTTTGCACGCGAGGATCTTCTTTGCCGCATTATGGGTGAGGGTACGCCTTCTGAATGCGTGTGTGAATTGGAGACTTTCCCTCAGACGAGAAAATTTCTTTTAGAAATTGACGGCGAATGGGACGAAATCGAAAACGATGGCATCGGTAGTTGTTGCGAGTTTAAGAAGCTGTTTCATATTACGAAACAGGGGAAATTTTGTGACGGAGCAATACTCTCTATCAAGTTGCCGGAGAAAACGGATTTTTC
>DWVT01000101.1 GCA_019120075.1 Candidatus Mediterraneibacter excrementigallinarum | reverse complement strand
CCAAGGATCAGCTGGAAAGATTCTGGGGAACATATTTTAATATTGAGAAAGGAATCTATGAGCAGCTTCTGGAGGATCCGGATGCGGAAGTAAAGGGAACGGTCAAAGAACTGGCTGAGAAATATGGACAGGATGTTATGACAATGGTCGGCTTCCTGGACGGGATCAATGACAGCCTGAAGATTCCGAACCCGATCGAGACGATGACAGAGGACACAGAGGTCACTCTGATCTTTGACAAAGAAAAACTTTATAAGAACATGGTCGATGCCAAAGCTGACTGGCTCTATGAGCTTCCTCAGTGGGAGAAGATCTTTGACGAGGAGACGAGAAAACGTCTCTACCGCGAGCAGAAACAGTCCGGTACGATCCGCAAGGGGAAGAAAATCGGAAGAAATGATCCGTGTCCCTGCGGAAGCGGAAAGAAGTATAAAAAGTGCTGCGGAAGAAACGCATAACAAATGAAGTATTATTTTTTGATCGTCGGAGTTTTAAGCGTTTTGTATTATCTGCTGCTTGCGTGGTATTCACGGCGGCTGACCACAACGTTTGCGGGATTCTGGCTGATATCAGGCGGCGTACATCTGGCATTGGGATGTGCGCCGTTTTCTGACTCTGTATTTCGGATCCTGAAATGTGCGGTTATCGCCGTTTGGATCCTGTTTGCGGCGGTTGAGATCTTGATAGTTTTCAGGATGGTTCCGCAAAGGGGAAAAAGAGCGGATCAGATCATTATCCTGGGAGCCCAGGTCAGAGGAAGACGCATCACCAATTCTCTGAAAAGGAGACTGGATGCGGCGCTTTCTTATCTTGAGGCCTATCCGGATGCACGGGTGATCGTATCCGGAGGACGCGGGAAAGGCGAGGATATTTCAGAGGCAGAGGCAATGGCGGAATACCTGATTGCCAGAGGTGTGGATCCGTGCCGGATACAGCGTGAGGACCGGTCCACTTCCACGAAAGAGAACTTTCGCTTCAGCAGAAAATTTTTGGATGCAGAAAATTCAGTGACAGGAATCGTGACTAATGATTTTCATATCTGCCGGGCAGAGATGATCGCAAGAAGAGAAGGATACCGGAAGATCATAAGGATACCAGCGTCATCAAATCCGGTGTTTCAGCTCAATTACCTGGTGCGTGAATTTTTTGCAATCCTGGCAATGCTGATCCGGTGAAAGGAGTACAGGGGCGAAAAAGGTCATGCAGTTCTGTGCCTGCGCAGACAAGCATGATTTGGGGACGCGTAAAACAACGAAAATGAGAATAGGATCCCGGCATGACGGGCATAATGATACTGATTCTGTAAAAAGAGGAGGTAACATCATGCCAGAATTAAAATGTACGGTACAGACCTGTGTACACAACAATCAGTTCCTGTGTGCTCTTGATCAGATCCAGGTAGGAGGGGACACCGCGAAAACAGCACAGGAGACATGCTGCGACAGTTTTCAGGAGAGAAAAGAAGGAAGCTACAGCAATGCGATGGAAATGGCTTCTGACTGCGCGTCTGTAGACTGCAAGGCAACAAAATGCATGTACAATGACAACTGTCAGTGCCATGCCGGAAAGATCAGCGTGGAAGGCGGGGACGCACACCAGAGCAGCGGTACAGAATGCGCGACGTTCAAGTGCTGCTGCTGACAGGCAATTAATTTTGAAAAAGACAGAAAAGTCCGGGAGAGATTCCCGGATTTTTCTTTTATAAGGTTTGAAGCTTCCGGTGATTGACGCGCCCCTCCTTTCAGCGTTATAATCATATAGTCTGCACAAAAAATATCAGTTGCGTACTGAGCAGAAATGTGCGTATATGTACGAAATCTATTCCAACCGTGCGGTTGGAAAATACTTCAGAAAAGAAAAGGAGTGGGGAATATGCCGATTCGGGTACAGAACGATCTTCCGGTGAAAGAGATACTGGAACAGGAAAATATATTTGTGATGGACGAATACCGGGCCGCGCACCAGGATATCCGTCCTATCAGTATAGGACTTCTCAATCTGATGCCTCTGAAAGAAGACACGGAACTGCAGATCCTGCGTTCGCTGTCGAACACACCGTTACAGGTGGACGTGACTTTTGTCCGGATGACCAGCCATGTGTCGAAAAATACATCTACCAGCCATATTTATAAGTTTTACGAGGCATTTGAGGAAATACGGGATAAGAAGTTCGATGGTTTTATCATCACAGGAGCTCCGGTGGAACTTCTGCCTTTTGAGGAGGTGGACTACTGGGAAGAGTTAAAGGAGATCATGGAGTGGACTAAGACTAACGTAACTTCCACACTGCATCTGTGCTGGGGAGCGCAGGCAGGGATCTATTACCATTTCGGTATTGACAAAGTGAAGCTGCCGAAGAAACTCTCAGGAATCTACCGGCATCGCGTAAGAAACCGCAAGATCCCTCTGGTGAGAGGATTTGATGATGTATTCATGGCGCCTCATTCCAGATATACGGAAATCCCGCAGGACCTTCTGGAGGCGGACGAGCGGATCACGATCCTTGCGGATTCTCTTCAGGCGGGTGTATTCCTCTGTATGGCGGATGAGGGAAGACAGATCTTTGTCATGGGACATCCGGAGTACGACAGGATGACCCTGGATTCGGAATATAAGAGGGATATGGGCAAAGGGCTGAACCCTCAGATACCGCTGAACTATTACCCGGACGATGATCCGGAAAACAAGCCGGTGCTTACCTGGAGATCCCATGCGAACAATCTCTATACAAACTGGCTGAATTACTACGTATATCAGGTGACACCGTATGACCTGTACGGGACTCCGTCGTTTTAATTGCGAAAGCCCCGCCCGGGGCGGGATACCGGTATTGCGGATGGGAGCCGCAAAGCATGGGGAAGAAGGAAGTAGTAGGTTGAACAAAAAGTCTTTTTATGGCACGGTAATCGTGCTGTTTAAAGGCTTTTTCTTTTTAAGAGAGTCTTTCTCTGACGAGGGATAGCTGAGAGAGAAAACGGATGCCTCATGTGATGAAGGCATTGGAGGAAGCTCTGAATTGCCAGAGAGAACCGACAGAAAGAAGCTGAAAGGCTTTGAACGATTCCGCTTACAGGTCGGGAATTAGTGATATTTTACAAGGCGCCGGATCTGTCTGTACTCTGAAAGAGTAAAAGACGTCATATGGAAAAGTAGAAAGTTTCATATACGGCCCAAAGCCGCTTTTATATAATTTAGTCACCAACATTGCTTAAGGAGGTAAAAGAATGAAAAAGAAAAGAGTATTGGCCGTTGTCATGGCGGTTACGATGCTGGCGGGAATGGCAACAGGATGCAGCAGTGCCGGAGGAGAAGACAAAGGGAGCAGCTCAGGAAAGATCGAGCTGGAGTTTTTTACTCAGAAACGAGAGGCGTCTGAGACGTTTGACAAGATTGTGGAAGAATTCAACAACAGTCAGGATGAGATCATCGTGACTCAGAATATCGTTCCGGACGCGACCAGCGTACTGATGTCAAGAGCGGCTACGGGTGATCTTCCTGATATTATCCAGGTGGGCGGTATGCAGGATTCCAATACGATGCAGTTCATGAAAGAAGGACATTTCCTTGAACTGACAGATATGGAATGTCTGGACAATGTTGTTGATGAGTACAAGGATGCAATCACATTCCAGGGGAAAAATTATGTCGTGCCTATCTCGGCAAACTTCAGTGGAGTGTTCTATAACAAGGATATGTTTGAAGAGGCGGGATATGAAGTGCCGACCACATATGATGAACTGATCGATCTGGCAAAAGACATTCAGTCGAAGGGAGAAGTTCCTTTCCTGTTCCCGGATAAAGACGCATGGACCATCGTGCAGTGCTGGGAAGACAATATAGACGGCTCTGCAAGAGGAGACAGGTCACAGGTATACGCTGATATCGCGAACGGGGCAACGACATTTGAGGATGACGCGCTCTTCCCTGAGACTCTCCAGAAAGTCATAGATATCAGACAGTATGGCCAGGGAGATACTCTCAGCCTCGGATATGACCAGGCGATCAGCGATTTCGCGACAGGAAAATCATATATGTTCATGCAGGGCGTATGGGCGCTTCCGTCCATCAAATCCGCAAACCCCGATATGAATATCGGAATGTTCTCTTTTCCGAGCAATGACGGGGATACCAAGGTGAGCATGGGCATCGACGTAAACCTGGCGATCTCGGCAGACTGTGAGAATGCGGACGCGGCAAAAGAATTTGTAGAGTTTGCCGCATCGAAAGAGATGGTCCAGCTCTATGTCGACAATGATTATTCCGTTCCGTGCATGAAAGACGTGACGGCAAATATCCCGGAGGCGGAAATGATCGTGAATATGATCAACGAAGGGAAAGGTGCCCTGCAGTCAACAGCACTTCCGAAGGCAGTGGCTGATGAGAGACAGAATACGATCCAGAAGGTGCTCGTGCCTGCGGAAGACGGTGGGGAAGATATCTCCACGTTCCTTGAGAACCTGACAAAGGTTTTCCAGGAAAACAAAGATGAATTTCTTGAACTTTATGGTGAGTAATATTTCCGGAGAGGAACGAAGATGAAAAAATCAAGACTTTTTCAGAGAAATCATATTCTGTTCCTGTTCACCCTTCCTATCGTGATCATGTACTGTGTCTTTTTCATCGTACCGCTTCTGATGGGAATGAAAAACAGTTTTACGGACTGGTCGGGGACCAGTCCGGAATATGATTTCATCGGAATACAAAATTATATCGACATTTTTCAGGATGAAAGATTTCGGAATGCATTGATCTTCAACTTTAAATATACGATCCTGCTGACTGTCGGGACTGTTGTCATATCCCTGATCATCGCTCTGATACTGAATCAGAAACTGAAGGGAAGGACGTTTCTGCGTTCCATCTATTTTCTTCCTGCGATCCTGAGCCTTGTGACTGTAGGTTTGATCTGGAACGAACTTTTCTACAGAGTGACTCCGATGATCGGCGAGGCGACAGGACTTAAGATTTTTGAGTCGAGCTGGCTGGGAGATCCCAAGCTCGCAATGTATGCGATCCTGATCGTCAATCTCTGGCAGGGCTGTGCTACGCCGATTGTCCTCCTGATAGCCGGTCTGCAGAGTGTGCCTCAGGACCTTTATGAGGCAGCTCAGATTGACGGAGCGAATGCATGGGACAGGTTTAAGTCTATTACCGTACCGTATCTGATTCCGGTGCTCAACATCGTGATCGTGACTTCTGTCAAAGCCGGTCTGACAACGTTCGATTACATCAAGGCGATGACGGACGGCGGACCGATGCAGGCAACGGAGTCTGTCGGTATCCTGATCTATAATCACGCGATGCAGGAAGGAAAATTCGGATATTCAGTTGCAGAATCCATGATCCTGTTTGTGATCATAGCGCTGGTTTCTGTCCTGACTATGAGAATGACAAACAATAAGAAGGTGGGTGATTAGAATGGTAAGGGTGAAAAGTGTATTGTTCAAATCCATGGCATATTTTATCGCCATAGCCGGAGCACTTGTGATCCTGCTCCCGTTTTATATCACGCTGATCACGGCGTTTAAGACCCCGGAGGAGTCCGCACAGAATTTCTTCGCCTTTCCGAAATCGCTGTATCTGGACAATTTTAAGGAAGTATTCGCGAAAGCAGGCTACCTGAAATACTTCATGAACTCGGTTATCGTTACAGTATGCTCTCTGATCCTGATATACATCCTGGTCACGATGATCTCATATGCGATCGCCAGGAGCATGAAGAGACATGTATACTATAAGATCATTTTCGGGATGATCGTTCTCGGAATGTTTGTCCCGTTCCAGGTCATCATGGTGCCGCTGGTCCAGTTTATGGGAGGGTTGGGGCTCTCAAACAAGTTCGGACTGATCCTTCTGCATGTGACATATGCGTCAATGCAGGCGGTATTCCTGCTCGTGAATTATATACAGAACGTTCCGCAGGACCTGGAGGAAGCGGCATATATCGATGGCTGTACGACAGTGCAGGCATATGTAAAAGTTGTGGTTCCGCTCCTGAAGCCGATGACATCGACAGTACTTGTGCTGAATGCACTGTGGATCTGGAATGACTTCCAGATGCCTTTGATGATTCTGAATAAACTGCCGGATACATGGACTCTTCCATTGTTCCAGTACAATTTTAAATCGCAGTATTCGTTTGATTATAATATGGCTTTTGCATCATATCTGATCGCAATGATCCCTGTCCTGATCGCATATATCACTGCACAGAAGCATATCGTTGAAGGTCTGACAGCCGGAGCGGTTAAATCATAGGCGGAATCTTGCGGGAAACAGAAAAAAATAGTACATTATAGTACACCGTAGTATTCTTTCTCAGAGAGGTTACGGTGTACTATTTTTGTAAAGGAGTTGGCAGGAGTGATCAAGTGGTTCCGGAAGATGTCATTCAGGAAAAAACTTTTAAGTTCCTATATCGTGTTTATCGGGATTTCGTTTCTTCTTTCCTGCATTTTCATCACCAACAGCATGAAGATGTCAGAGAAAGAAAACGGGCAGTATATGCGTCAGTTCGCGCAGCAGGTGAACCTGAACATGGACGTGATCTTTTCGAACATAGACCGGATGAGGTTTATACATCTGATCGATGACAAAGTGAAAGCGGCTGTGCGGACGGACAGAGAAGAAAAGTCTCCGGCTCGTGTACTGGAGGATGACGATTATATCAGCCGGGGGCTGAATCATATGACAAATATGAACCAGTATGTCTTAAGGGCGGTGATCGTAAACGAATATGGCGATGTTTACAGCAATATCCAGTCAGAAGATACGGGATATCTGGAGCGGCTCAGGAAGATCGAGAGTCTACAGGACTGGTCGGACAAACATAAGATCTACTATACGGGAGTCTATTCAGAGAAGATCAATCTGGTGGAATATCCGCTGGTGACGGGGATCAGCAAACTTTATGACATCGACAGCGAGTCTCCCATCGGGACGATCTATGTAGATCTGAACTTTTCGGCAGTACGGGAACTTCTTGACAGGACGCTGGGATCCCAGAAGCAGGGGTACCGGCTGATGATCTTCGATACAGCCGGAAAACTGGTCTATCACACCGGGATGAAGAATGACAGCATGTGGGGAAAGATGTCACTGCAGGAGAGAAACAAGGTCAGGAAACTTGTCAGTGAAAGCACCGGTGAAAACGGGATATTCAATATCGGCATTGAGGAAGAACAGGCAACGGGAACGATCGTAAAGAACAATGAGACCGGATGGAAGATCCTTGCATACACCCCGAGGAATGACATGATCGCATTCGGGATCAGGAATATGGCAGGGATCACAGTTGCGACAGGTGCTATGCTGCTGGCAGCGATCTTTCTTGGTATCCTGCTTGCCGGACAGATCAGCCGTCCTGTGACAATACTTGCGAGAACGATGGACAATGTGGATCAGGGAAAAGTGAAGTATATCGATGAGAGTGAATATTACTGGCAGGATGAGATGGGATATCTTCTGCACAGTTATAATCAGATGGGGAAACGGATCAATGACAGCATTGAGAAAATCTACATTTATCAGTTAAACCAGAAACAGACGGAGCTTAAGATGCTCCAGTTTCAGATCAATCCGCACTTCCTTTACAATACGCTGAATACGATCAGCTCCATTGCTTCGCTGGAAGGAATAGATGAGATCGTCCAGATATCCGACAACCTCTCGAATATGTTCAAATATAATATCAAGGGCAGGGATATCGTCCCGTTGGAACAGGAACTGAGCCATGTGAAAAATTATATGGGGATACAGGCTGTACGTTTTCCGGGCAAGTATGAGTTTACCTGTAAGATCCCCCCGGAACTCTGCGGCGAGCCGATCCTGAAGTTCCTTCTGCAGCCTCTTGTGGAGAATTCCCTGAAACATGCTTTCATAAGAATGAAAGCCGTCAACAGAGTCGTGCTGGAAGGAGAACGGCAGGGGGAGGATATCCTTCTGTCTATTTATGACAACGGGGTTGGTATGGAGCCGGAACAGACAGAACGGCTCAACAGAGAAATGGAGGAAATGGATACAAGGACGCTGGTGACAAATGTGGATAAGGGGATCGGACTGCGGAATGTAAATGCCAGGCTCAAGAACTTTTACGGGAAAGAGTACGGGATACGGATAGAATCCTGTCTGGAAGAGTACACGCGGATCCTGATCAGGATCAGAAAGATAGGAGAGGAAAAAAATGCCTAAGATTATTGTGGCGGATGATGAATTTTATGCAAGAAAAGGACTGATCCGAAAGATACATATGGTGGATCCCGATGCAGTGATAACGGGAGACTTTGAGAACGGCGCGGAAGCGCTCCGCTTTATCAGAGAACACAGGGAAGAAGCGGAGATCCTCCTGACAGATGTAAAAATGCCGGAAATGGACGGTCTGGAGCTCGCACAGCATATCTGGGAGGAAGAGACAGGTACAGAGATCATCATCGTATCGGGATTCAATGAGTTTGAATATGCGAAGAAAGCAATCTCGTTTGGCGTGAGTAATTATCTGATCAAGCCGGTCCAACTGGATGAACTGCGGGAAGCGCTGGAGAAGATCACAAGAAAAAAAGAAAAATATGAGAAAAAAGTCAGGGAAACTGTCCGCGCACAAATGGCAAGGCGGGCAGTCGAGTTCCTGAGTATTCCCGAAATCGTTGATCATGCGGAGTGGAGGGAGCGATTCCTGACGCCGGTCTTTGAACGCTATTGCGGAACAGACTATGTTATGGCTGTGATGCAGGTGGAAAAGGACCATGCACGCAATGAAAAAGTAGATGGAGAGATCCAGAAAATTCTGGACAAAGAAAACGGATGCTGTTTCTATTTCAGCAGGTACCATGAATATACGATGATCCTGTTCGGAATGGACCAGGAGCGTTTCAGCAGGGAGATCATATGGAATCTTCTCAGGAAAATGAACGGCAAATACGATCTTCGCATGACCGCAGGGATCAGCCTGCCTCACCGGAAAGTCCAGGAACTAAAAAAGGCATATCAAGAAGCGGTATATGCCGTGAACCAGAGGCTGATCGATGGCTGGGTAAAGGCATATGTCTATCAGAAAGATAACCGTCCTTCAAATTATTTTACAAAGGAAATGGAACTGATGCTGCGGGATGCGATCGTACAGCAAAAAGAGGAGAACGCGATGGAGATCGTTTCCTTTGCACTTGAAAAATGCAGGGATTCCTACTCTCTGTACATCACGATCAGCGGGATCTTCAACCTGATGTACCAGATTTACTGCCGCAGTTCCAGGAGCGAAGAGAAGGATGCGGAACATGCGTATATGCTTTTCTCGTACAGATCGGACCTGTATGGATTCATGACATTCCGGGAAGTGGAACAGTATGTAAAGCAGATCGTAAAATCCATGTGTCAGGATCAGGAGGAGAAAAAGCATCATTATATCGTGGCGGAACTTCTGGAATATATAGAGAAAAATTACCAGGAAAATATCAATCTGAGCGAACTGGCAGAGCATAAATACTTTATGAACAACAGTTATCTGAGCAGACTCTTTAAAAACGAGGTGGGGCAGACGTTCTCAAAGTACCTTATGGAGTTCAGGATACGCAAGGCAGCGGTACTGCTGGAGAACGACCTGCTCAAGATCAATGATGTGGCAATGTTGTCAGGATATAATGACGTATCTCATTTTATACAGTATTTCAAAAAATTTTATGGTTGTACGCCGGAAGAATTCAGAAATAAAAGACTGGAGGAATTGCAAGATGTATAAGCCGATATATCATTTTACACCGGGAAAAAACTGGATGAACGATCCGAACGGAGTGTGTTGGTACCAGGGGTTTTACCATCTGTTTTACCAATATGATCCTTACAGTGACAAGTGGGGCGACATCCACTGGGGGCATGCTGTGAGCAGAGACTGCATAAACTGGGAGATCCTTCCGGTAGCGCTCAGCCCTTCCGCAGAGAGGGGGGAGACACACTGCTTTTCCGGCTGTGTCAGCACGGACGGAGAGATGCCGGTATTGTATTATACGAGTGTAGGCGAGGAGAAGGACGGAAGAGACTGCAGATATGGCGCTGAACAGTGGTGTGCTTTCAGCCGTGATGGGATGAGGACCTGGGAAAAATATGAAGGAAATCCGATTATGACTTCTGACATCCACGGCAGTCTCCCTGTCCTGGAATGGCGGGACCCCTATGTTTGGAAGGAAGAAGACGGCTGGTATATGGTTCTGGGGGGCGAGATCGAAAAGGAAGGCGCTGCACTGCTCTATTTTTCCGAGAACCGTTTGAAATGGACGTTTTGCCGGGTGCTCCTGCACAGCACAGATCCGGAGGAAAGGATTTTTGAGTGTCCCAATTATTTCAGTCTGGGAGACAAACATGTCCTGGTCGTGTCCCCCAACGGGATGCCGAAATACTGGATCGGAACGCAGGGGGAAGAACATCGGTTTTCGCCGGAAAAGAGCGGGATCATAGACCACAGTGGCTGGGACGGATTCTATGCCCCGAATTCTTTCTGTGATGTATACGGAAGACGCATCATGATCGGATGGCTTACGGAAAAAGGTCGGGGGAGTCTTGAGATCCCCGGATGGAACGGAGTGCAGTCACTGCCCAGAGTCTTGTCAGTCGGTCATTTTTTGCGGACAGTTCATACATGCTATCCTTTTCTGTTCTCTGCTCCTGCGTTTGCTCTCGTTTGATTTCTCCCTCCGTATCTTCTTGGCACAAGCAGGACAATACCTTGATGCACCAG
>DWVT01000100.1 GCA_019120075.1 Candidatus Mediterraneibacter excrementigallinarum | reverse complement strand
GTTGTTAAAGGTGTGCGAATATCGTGGGCCAAATACATCACCAACTCATTCTTCTTTGTTTCCGCCTCCTTTGCGGCCTGCTGGCTCAAAAGGACAGACATTTTAATCTGGTTCATCTGGCTTTCAACTTCCCGAAGTGACTCTGATAGTTCAATCGTATGATCGTTCTGCTCATAAACAATCTCCGTTGCGCTGATAACCTCGTTCAAATATTCCCACGGTTTTTTCCAATAGAAATAAAAAATCCCCATGAAGCCAAAGATAAGATAAAGGGCGAAGATTACATCCAGGCGGCCCAAAATCCATGCGCTAATGGATGACGGAAATAACGCTAAAACATAATTTGAAAGCAACATAATAGCAAAACCGATTACCGTATATACGGACAAAAGCAGGAACAACCGAAACCGAAGCCGTTTTTCTATGGAATAACAGTTATTCTTCAATGATTTTTCACCTCCCACAGTTTACCACAAGCAAAAGCAACAGTCCTAAACCAACCGCGCTCATAATAAAATAGAATTAGCACGGTATAATTCGATTTTTCCTTTTTCTTCATTTCAATCTCCAATCAGAGGCAATCTATATCTTATATCCAACACCCCATATCGTTTTAATATATTGTGGTTTTTCTGTCGTGTCCTGCAATTTTTCTCTTAAATGTCGAACATGGACAGTGATTGTGCTGCTATTTTTACTGTAATATTCATCTTTCCATACCATGTGAAATAAATCTTCAAGGGTGACGACTGTTCCTTGACTTTCAAGCAAAATGTGCAAGATAGAAAATTCCGTTGGGGTCAAAGAAACAGGCGTCCCGTTTAATGTGCACTCATATGTCTGTGTGTTAAGCATGAGCCTTTTATATGTGAGTATAGGGGGAGAGTTTTTTTCAACCTGCGCTGGGGTGTATTTTTTATATCTCCGTAACTGTGCCTTTACTCTTGCAATCAATTCAAGAGGACGAAACGGCTTTGTTACATAGTCGTCTGCCCCCAAAGTCAAGCCTGTAATTTTATCTGTCTCCTCGTCCTTTGCCGTCAGCATAATAATGGGGTAGGTATATTTCTTCCGTATTTTCTGACAAAGTGAAAAGCCGTCAATATCTGGCAACATTATATCGAGAATAGCCAGATCTATTTCTTTATTTTCAATACAATTTAATGCTTCTTTTGCAGAATAAAATTTGTAAACGTCGTAGTTTTCATTTTGCAAATAAAGTTCTAATAAATCCGCAATGTCGCGTTCATCATCAATAACTAAAATCCTCTCAGCCATCTATTTTCTTCCTCTCATTATAACTCTTTTATAGCATATCAATTATCTCTTCTAAAATCCCAATGAATTACATCAGATTTTATTAAGATTTTCCTAAGTCTGCAAATTTTATTATATTTGTCGTACGCCAATAGTACAAGGCGAATTATAGCGTATAATAACTAGTCACATTAGGCAGCGTTTGTATACAGTTAAGAACTCGAATAGCAGTGGGAAAGATATCTGCCTCTACGTTTTTTCCGGCCCATTGGGATCTGGATCAGACTCTAGAAATGTCTTCTGTTAGGGGGAGAAGTAGTCGCCAAAATGTAGACTGCCGGACTGTTCCCGGTACCTCTTATCGTAGTGTGGGGATGGTGTCAGTATTTTATGAAAGCGAAGCAGCGACCTGTTTAGAGGTTCATTCCATTAATAGAAAGTGTAATGAATTCGGCACCTTCACTCGTGATTTAACCGTTTTACTGGCAATCACAGATGTTATGATAAAGCGTGTATTTATAACGGACTGTCTGACAGATTTCCGCTATTCGCCCTTTCTTACGGCTGTAAACTGAAGGTGCATCCATAGGTTATTTAAATAAAGGGTAAGCTTTGACAAACATATACTGATACGGTATGATACTTATATTATCAGTCTTATTATATATGAAGATCTGCCTAAGCAGGTCAAAGAGATTAATTCCTGGGAACAGGTTTGCAAGCATCTGAAGCAGTTTCAGGTGCTTTTTTTATATTGAAAAAGGAGGGCAGCAGTTTTTATAAGACGATAATAGGATAAGCAGCCAGGCAGAGCCGGCTGTTTTTTTATTTCAAAGGAGAGAGAAACATATGATAAAAGGAGGATTTAGTAGTGTTTAAAGTTAGGTTGGGTGAAAATGAATTTGAATTACCAATAAGCGACGAGAAGGCAATCGTGATCAAGAGGGAGCAGAAGATTGATCTGTTCGCTCGCAAGGAAGATGCCGTCTGCATAGAAGCAGAATTTCAGGGCGTAGAGTTAAAGGATAAATTTCCGGATTCTATGTGGGTACAGGAGCTCAATATGCTGGCCTATGCGCTGATGTGTATGAGCCACGAGCAGGGACAGGAGTTTCTTCGGAATGTTGCAGAAATTCCTAAAATGCATCCCGGAGAGATGCTGAACCTTGTGCTCAAGATCTGCCCGATGGCAGCAGGAATCCCTGAAGAATCCGGGCTTGTCCCATTTTATACCGGAGAGAATCTTTTCACGATTATGGAGTACAAACGTATGCAGGAGCGCAGGCGGGCATATCCGCACTTCCAGATGGCAAAAGTCTATGCTCCAATAGAGGTTTCCTTGCTGGAAAAGGATAGTACAACACTCCGGAAACTGGGAAAGAGCGAAGCTGTGGCTTTCACAAGTGTGATATCCAGGTTTATGAAAAGCTTGGATATCTGGTCCAGCTGGTCCTTCTATATTAGTGAGCTGAATGACCAAGACTTACCACATAAGGGAGTACTATATAAACGACCGGATGTGGAAATACGGGATGGAGAGTTATGGGCTGTGGTCATATTGGAGACAACGCATCCTTTTACGGAGGACGAGGTTATGGATGTCTGGAGTATTCTAAATTTTGATCCGCTTGAGTGTTGGAATGTATGCTTCAATACAGCAGAACTGACGCAGGGGCGAAATCTTCATTTTAGTGTTGGAGAATGTGCAGATATGTGTCAGCAGGGAAAAGGCGAGCTTGATTTAGATGAACAGGAGATGCTCATGCTCCAGACTCCATTGCATAGGGAGCATATCGCAAAGACAAAAGATACTGCGGCAGATTTCCACAGTGATTCAGAGTATGGGGAATCGTGTCCGATCTGGCTCGAATTGAAATATGATTTTGGCAGGCAGCGGATTCCATTGCCGGCACAGCAGTCGGATATCCAGAAAAGCAGGCGTGCCCTTGGAAATAAGGATGAAGAGTTTCTTGATATCAAGATCTTTACACCTGGGATTACCAGAACAGACGGCCTCAATTTCAGGAGAATAGATTTACAGCTGTTTAATGAGCTGGCAGAGGAAATACGGCTTACGGATACCCGCATCGTCAACCTGTATAGAAAAGTACTTTCCTCCGGTATACAGAAGCCGGATCAGGATGTAGACGAAGCGATCGAAATTTTAAGGGAGCTCCGCCTGGGTATGATGAGCATAGAAAAAGGAGGATCGGGTTATGGGCAGATACACGGTCGAGACTCTGTCACGCATTAACGCAGATTATATCTTAAGAAATCACGTGATCAGTCAGCTGGATGTTGATATGGTAAATGCATATATAGAGCTTATTGAAAGCTCAAGGTCAGCGTCCGAGCCAAGACCCGGCGACATCATACAGTATACGGATTCTTATGGAGAGTATTTCCCTCATGCCCATCTCGAATATATTGCAGATGGAAAAGCAAATACATGCGAGAATGCATACGTTCATATTTGCCGAAGCGATGAGAATGTGCTTGGATTCCGCCTGATTTCTTCCGGCGGCAGCTGGGAGAATCTGCCGGTTTCTAAGATGAAATATGCCGGGCAGCAGGAAAAGCGGTTCTGGGATTTTGGCAGTGTGAGATCTTGTGTGAAGGGGATCGATTTTTATGCAACCGTTAATGTTTGGATATGCGACCTGAATGAGTATCCCTTTTCGACCATGACGCATGATAAGTATTACCTGTATTTCTTAAAGCAGGGGAGAAACGGAGATCATTTCTTTCTGTCCAGCAGAGAGAACGGAGACAGAGCGTGGAAGACAGAGGAAGAGTTGCAGGCGTGGATCCGGACATACCGGGGAACAGTCTCCTGTTTCAGGGAAAAACAGGCAGTCGTGTGGACATATAGAGAGAGATATCATTTTGTATCACCGGAACAGTATGACAACCTGGAGGCACAGGAGGATGTCATGCTGATGAACGGACTGCGGTACTGCAAGCGGATCTATGACGATAAAAATTTTATCCTGCATACCTACTTTGTGTGGTACTGGGAAGATCCATCGATGGGTACATTTGATGAAGCTGCTGCAAAGCAGAACGAGATACGTAAAAAGTATGAGATATACTGGCGGACAGATTGCCGGCCCAAGGAGAACGACTGCGCCCTGAGAGAACTTCGGGAGGGGATCGCAGAAGCCGTTGACCTTCAGCCGTTGTATCGCCAGTAGTCCGGGGATCATAACAGGTTTAACAGATGTTGAATGAGCAGGGATTATAATAATGAGAGACAGACAGGGTGGGTGACCGGTTTCGGCCGCCTGCCCTGTCTCCATATTATATAGAAGAAAGGGATACAACTTATGCATTTTATGACATTAGCAGCGGTAGAAATACCGGAAATAAATGAATATGGAGAAAATGCCCGTATGGAGGCGGAAGTAATTAATAAGGAGCAGGATCGGCAGACACCAATTAAAGGGAAGCAGGACCGTGAAGAAGCCGGCCTTCGGGACGAGTTTTATCGTATGGTCCATGACGCTGTGGCTGAAAAGATGCAGGAGTATTATGAGGGAGATACGGATCCGGGAAGAACAAAATTCTGTGATTGTACCGAGAGAATAGTGGAAGGGTATGAAGGAACAGTTGACTGTCTGAAACTTCCTCAGGGAACAATCGTCCTGGACTTTGAGAGCCCCTATGGGAATCGGTTTGTAATCCGTGACGGGAAAGTATTCGAAGCGGATGCCGGACCGGTTCATCAACTGCGCCGGACAAAACGCGCGAAGAGGATCAGGGCGCTTACCGGATACCCGCTGAAGAAAATATATCCGGATATCTACAGGTTTTCAGTAGAGTGGTTTGGCATAGAGTATATCGAAAAAGAAAATGCTTTCGGCTATTACGCGAATCCGAATGGCATCTGGGATTGGTATGAAATAGGCGGACGCTGGCCGTATTTGCTGTTGGTCAGGGATACTTGCAGAGAGTATTTCGCAGGGCAGATAAGCTGGACATGGAGCGGTGAGACAGTGGATCCGCCAAAGGGATATCGATGGACCAGCGGAGCAAGGATGAAGAATATTGAATGGCAGGCTATGTGGGACTGGCATCGTGCCAGACTGCAGGAACGTTTCGGAGAGCTGGAAGGCTTTTTCCGGACAGGTGAACGTCCGAGAAACATATACGGGAAGCGGATAGAAGATGGAATCTGGGATGGCAAATCATATATGTATCGCCGGGGTGAGTCACTGGAAGATTATCTGAAAAGGGAAGACTGGCTCCGGGAATCCAGATATCCTTTATGCCCTCATGACCTGTTGGATAAGGAAGGGGGCTGGCACGAGTCAGACAATCGGCTGAGTGGACCAGAAGAAAAGGAGGACTGTAAGGAGCCATGGAAAGCAAGAGTGGAAAACTTCTTGGATTCTCTGGCAGATGATGACGTACTTGTCATAGTGGACTATCACAGATAATAGGAAATCAGTGGATTTATACAGAATAGAAGGAGAAAATGTAATGGAAAAAATAATCAGGGATGAATTAGAGAAAAATAGAAATATAAAAGTGCTGGATGCAGATACGTTTGATTTTCGGTGTACATGCTGCGGTGCGTGCTGCAGGAATCGCGAGGACATCCTGCTGAGCGCTTATGACGTAATGCGGATCCAGAAACATTTAGGGATTAGTTTCATAGAACTGTTGGAAAAATACTGCGAATTATATGTGGGCAGACCAAGCGGGCTTCCGATTATCCGGATACGTCCGAGAGGAGAGAAGAAGATATGCCCGTTCCTTGTCAGGAACAAGTGCGAGATCCATGAAGTGAAGCCAACGGTCTGCGCGCTGTACCCGGTCGGTCGGGTAACAAAGCTCAATAAGGATTCCGGTATTGGAGAAGTGGTGTATTTTGTTCAGGAGACGGACTGTGGTGCAAAAGATGTCCGTAATAATCTGCAGGAATGGGTACGGAACCGCATAACCGAATATGATGAAAAATGCGGTGTTTTGTGGGGCGAGATGCTTCGTATTGTACACAGCTGCATATCCGGTTTGGAGGGACAGATTTCGGATGATACCTATTCATATTTGGCACAGATCATGTATTGCGGATATGAAGCGGCAGAGGATTTTGCGATGGAGATTACGTCCAGGATCGAACAGATAAAAACATTGGCAGAAATAATAAATGGGAACCATACGGAAGAGGAAGCAGGAAACGGTGTAGATGAACCGTAATAATAGATAGCGGGAGAAGAAGAACCTGACAGAATCAGGGGAAACTGGGAGGCCAGGCTGAGTGTTGAACATTCAGCCTGGCCCTATATACGAGGGAGAAATATATATGAAAATGCTACTTTATAATCTCAGAGAATATATGGAAACATTGCAGGGGGCAAAGATACCTTCGATTAATGAACACGTGATCCTTCACGGGAAAGAATACATTGTGGTAAACGTGTGCAATGATTTTGATCTAAATTGTTTTCATGTATTCATGAAAAAAGCAAGTGATAATGACGTCACTTATTTTGATAGTATTACAAAAGGCTGATTTTTTAGGCCCGGATGATCCGGGCCTTTCCATTGTTTAAAGGGCAGAGCTTTGGTATGCTATTGCCTGAGGGAGATCATGAAATTCCGTGTATAGGCCTGACTCTGAAGATATTACCGGGCATAAGACCCTTGAAGAAGCCAGACGGATCAGCAGCAAACGGAAATGATATTGTATAACTGCAGCTGAAATAAGCCGGATCGTAAAGAAAAATAAAATAATTTCCATTTTTCCAAAATAGCCGGCTATTATTATATAGAAGATATATTTAAGGAGGCTCACAGATGATAAAAGAAAATATTTTTTCAGATGTATCGGATGAAGAACTGATGGAACTTTACCAGGAATACAAAATCATGACTGAGGAAGGGACAGAACGACCGCTGTGTTTTGACCAATATATCCTGCAGTATCAGCGCCGGTGCGGTTTTGCCATGGAAACCATAGAGGCATGGAATACTGTTTCTGAAATGCTTCTCGAAGAAATATGCCGACGAAAGTATCCGGATACAGGGATTGAATACTTAACGCCGGCTATGGAATGCAGGGGAATAGAAGTTGAAAGCGGCGATATGATTTCCGGCACAGCAGTCCTTGCTTCTCCCGATGATATCCGCATTATCCCTCAGATTTTTGCGCAGGACAAGATTATAATGAACACTTTACTCTTACAGGTACATAAGGAAACGCTTTCCTATGCAATCGGGAGAGAAGACTGCAATGGAAAGACTGTATTTACAGGCGATATCGTGGAATATGGTTATATGAAGAATCCATATGTAATAGAGTTTGATACCGAAACCTATGCTATTATAGCAAGGGATCCCCGGACCGGAGATGTGCAGCCCCTTGGCGACACAGTTCGCCCCGCGCTGAGGGTGATCGGAAATATTTATCAGAATCCGGAGAAAGCAGGTTTGGAATGCAGCAAATTATAAATAAGATTACAGAACGTTATGTACAGGAAAGGGATCGGATCTATAAGCAGACAATCCACGACATAACATACTGGAAGACTCCTAAGCAAGGATACCGAAGCCGGGAGGAAATGGAAAGCGATAAACGGTATCAGGAACTGATCAATACAAAGTTTCTTTTGGAAAACGACAAAATCCATCCCCAAAATGATATAAGGGTGCTAGATGCCGGTAGACTGGAAGTGCGTTTCCGTTGGTTTTATGAAAAACATTTTCCGGAAGAAATAGCAGAATTAGTAGCTCGTGCAGGGCAGAGATAAGCAGGAGAAGAAAAAGAAGGAGCCATACTCCATGATCGTAAATGTACAGGGCCCTGTTTTTCAACGTTTTACCGGTAATGAGGATCCCGATACATTTGATATCATACGGATTGAAATACTGCTCAGGGCATTTTTTGATAACAGTATCGAACTGTGCAGGGAGCATAAGGATGAACTGCTTGATGCAGCAATCGATAAACTCAAAAGTTCAGTGAAATTCAGGAACTTCGGTGTACCCATAAATTTTCTGAAGGTTTACGATATCGTCCTGACACAGGATCACAGGGTAATCCTGTCTTTGTGCCTGAAAGATCTCAGTTAATACTTCTGCATTCGTGTGTGATGATCCGGCGCCCGGACACCTCAGGGAAAATTCATTTTTACGGACAAATCGAGGATAGTTTCATGCAACAGAAGCCGGACTCCTCGGGCAGCCTCCAAGGAAATGGGGCGCCCCACTGTCTTCCAGACTGAATATCGGCCGGCCGCCGGGCTGACTGAGGCTTACTGCTAAAAATAATAACTGCCGGATTCTTTTGCTTTTTTAAGTCGTCCATAGAATCGGGACCTGCTAAGACCGAGCTCCTTTGCAGTAGCGTCCGCCCCTTGTTCTTTTACTTTGTTTTGAACATCTTCCAGTATATAAGTGTAATTACTGAGTTTGGATTTCCTTCCTGCATTTCTCTTCATTTTCTTTTGCAGCACATCATCATCCCAGCTAAATTGCAACAGACCTAAATTTAGCTTTTCAAATAATGAATCATTTGTTTTTACATAGTGGATTTCTATTCCTGTCTGTTCCAGTAAGTTCTGCAGCTTTTCAATATTTTCATTTATCTCGTTTCCATCATAAACCGGAAAAGAAACATAATCTTTCACAATATCACCTTCTTAGCCCTTCTAATGTTTCTGAAAGTCTTATATTTAATTACAGTACAATTGTATCATATATATTCGCTGTGTCCACTATTTAATTATAGGATTTTTTAACCATCCGGATTTTTCTGTTCAGTAGGCTTACCGTCATTGCCACATTTTTGCGCAACTGAAATTCCAGTTCATTAATACGCCCGACAAGCGGAAGTACTTGTAAGAAAGCCTCTTTTTTATTTTACGAAATAGTGTTACACTGAAAGAAGAGTAATTTAAAATTGAATAGGGGCGATTATTTTTTTATCCAT
Source organism: Candidatus Mediterraneibacter excrementigallinarum (assembly GCA_019120075.1). GTDB lineage: Bacteria > Bacillota > Clostridia > Lachnospirales > Lachnospiraceae > Mediterraneibacter > Mediterraneibacter excrementigallinarum. The sequence continues at coordinate 29,465 of DWVT01000100.1, read as the reverse complement.
ATACTTCTTTATACAGAAGTATTACTTCTGTGATACAGGACTAATTTTTTGCGGAACTTCTAGTTACAATAGCATTATACTACTACGGAAGGAAGTGTATATTGCTTGGATATTGAGAAGTTTATTCCGGAAAGAATTGATGAACTCTGTAAGCGGAACAAGATAAGCAGATATCAGCTTTCTGCTTTGACCGGCATTTCGCAGTCTGCTTTATCAGCAATTGTCAAGAAGAAGACAATACCGACCTTGATCACGCTGAACAAGATTTGCAAAGGACTGGGGATCAGCTTGTCAGAGTTTTTTGAGAATGGAGACAGAAGAGGGGCGGGGAATATTTCGGAAGATCAGAGAGAGGTGTTGGACCTATGGGACACTCTGACGAAAGAAGAACAGCGTTTTATAAAGATTAGCATGCGAAGTCTCAGGGAATAGTCGATTAAAGCATAGAAATGGCTGTTCCCTTTTCTATTGTTATGTCTGCTGCTCAGAAGATATATTATCATCAGGAATGCGTCTTGTAATGTCTTCAATTCTGCGTTTGGCCGTGTAGCACAGTAACATTCTTATTATCCCTCAGTCCGCTCAGTTAAGAACGTTTCATATTCCATCTCGTATAAAAGCTCATAATGGCTGATTCTTTTTCTCTTCATGCAGCTTAATTCTATCGTACTGGATTAAGATTTTCATCCCTTTCAAATTTGATTTACTCACTATCATTTGATTAATGTTATGGCACAGTGTTTATATATCGATGTAAATATGCCGGATACTATTAATTACTGTAAAAATGTAAATGATAAAAGATAAATGGCGCAGAATTAAAAGGGAAGATGATATGAAGAACTGGAAGGGACGCGCAAAAAAAATAATCATACTGATACTTGAGGCCGGCTTCTGTATATATCTGGCCTGGGTGATGATAAACGGATTCATAGCTTGTCCGAGCGCTTTAAATCAAAAGCAGATATTCTGTTATTTGATTTGCTGTGTTATTCTATCAGGTGTTGTATCCGGAGGATTATTCTGGTTATTGAGATATATCGAAAGTCTTGAAAAGAATCTTGAAAATTTAGAAGACGAGAACAATAGACTAAGATTTTCATTAAAGATAATGGGAAAGGGTAACAAGACAGCAAAGGAAGAAAGTAAAAAAAAACAAGAATGAGATAACGAAAAAATAGCGGAAAAATCAGGTGCAAAATCGGAAGAAAATAGAGATATATGTTTTAGGGATTTAAAAGGCTATATTTGCTGAAATAGCAGGCATCGCCGGGGAATTTTGCATCATGACGCAAGAACATATCGGAAAGAATATGTTAGAAAGAACATAATTGTTGCATTTTGCTGTAACATATAGCGGCTACTGGAAATCACAGCCTCCATCTGCTATACTCATTTATAAGTGGTGGTTTCGGATGTAAGGAGTCTCAATTCTATAATGAGATTATGCGGGTGGCAGACAAGGGGGGATGCCAGCCTTATCTGTGCATGCTTATATTCAATTATAGTTCTTATATTCATTTGACTTTCCGAGAAATTGCCAGGGAACTTAAAATATTATCTAAACGGTTGGAAAGGGATTTAATATGAGTATTGACGAATATTATCAAAGGATTATCGAAGGCAGTACGGATATCATATCAGCGCTACAAATAGTTGATCATCAGTTTCAGAATGTACTCTCAGAGAATACAACCGAAGAAGAGCGCCGCCAATTTTTTTATGGAGTCACAGATGATTTGAACCCAACAAAGAATTGTCAGGACCTATTGAGATTTTGGAATGCGTTGGAGCCGTATGTGTGGTCTGGAGAAAAAGGCTCCCTGGATAAATACTGGATAATTCAAGTGCTTCGTGAAATGAATAGCACATGGCAGGTGTACCAGCTCAATCGCGAGATTGACAGAAGAGGGAAAGAGCAGATGGAAGAGTTTAATAAACTGCTTGAACAGATAGAGGATCTGCCAAGAAAGCTGTATTTGATAATGAATAATCATCAAAGGAAACAGACGTTTTATTCCCTCAAGTATTTTGATGAGCAGTATTATCATCCATATAGAGATTATATTATAAGACATATCATAAAGGGTGCCGGAGAGGAGCCTATTACTGTCGTGGGATCGGATGGAAATAATCAATTGTCAATTTATGCAAGAGAATATTACATCCATTCGGATTTAAAATGGGAAAAGACTGGAAAAGCAGTACAAACTGTTGAATATAGTGATGACGAGAAGCTAACCGCAAGGCGAAGAGGGCTTATGACAGGATATACATTGAATGATCTTTGAATCATTCTGAAAATATGTTATAGTATGATATATACAAATAACTTTATTATTGTTCCTCCCTCCGCCACTTTATCCCTTTAAACACAAACAAGACTGCGAAATCTTTCCATTCTATAATTCTTACGAGCTTTCGTCAATCATTACTGGAAGTTTCTTATATTTATCTGCAATATGATACGCAATTCTATTTATCTGATCGCACAAATAATCATAGTGTTCCGGCAGAACAGCAAAAGTTATGCTGCCTTCATCAAAACAAAGGACAGCAGACCCTTTTCGGAAAATAATATCATCTGACAATATAGCCAGCATTTCCTTAACCGGAAAATATGACACGGCATTCCATCGTATGTGAAATGCAACATCTTTATAAGAGTCTTGTACTGGGGTACCAGATTTATAGCTAAAAGTATATCCGTTCCGACTATCTGCACTCACAATATTCGCTGTTGAAAATATTGCTGAATGATATGCTTCCGAAAATCCTATTAATTTTGCGACACGGTTCATCTCACGAAACTGCTGAACTCGTTCGCAATCTTCTTTGCTGAGCATTTTCTCAAATTTCATATGGGTTTTCTTATATAAGCTAAGCATATCCGGGAAACTCGTTCCCTTGATCTGACATATTTTTGCTATCGCTTCGGAAGGATTTGTTCTACAATTTTTGAGCGACTTGAATAGATCGAAATAAAATCCAAGTCCGATTATGGACACATCATAAGCCTGTTCCTCTGCAAAATATGCATATAATAAGTGCGGCTCGTAACATAATATTTTCCTATAACTGCTGGCTGTAATATAGGGGAGCAGCACATCAAGTATGACTGGATTACTTCGTTCATAACAGTAATATTTGTGATTTGCCAAAAAAAGCAGGGCGGAGGTGCCCTCCATGTCAATAACTTCCATGGGAAGTAGTGGAGTAAGAAGAAGATCCTCCTGCAGTATGTCCTGACTATACGAATGATTCTGATCCAGAATAATAGTATTTCTATCCTCTAACGTTTTTTTCGTAGCCTTCCATGGGCGATACAAGAAATTATGTTCTTCTTTTGGCAAAAAATCATTCGAAACTTTATACGTGCTTAAGATTTTCTGATCCGTAGAATTCTGCTTTATATCATTGCTTTTTTGTGTTTCTCTGGATACTGTCTGGCTTATCTCAGATTCAGATATTCTGCTGTCAACCGGAAGCTCAGTTTCATCTGGCTTTCGAGCAGGCTGCGGTTTCGGCTGCATATTTCTTTCCTTTAGAAAGCCGCTAATATGAGCTGCCTGAGTCTTTTCTGAACGGTCATTATTTACTACAGATGTAGCTACATCTGACATCGGCATCTGCTGTTTGGATGCTTTTCTCCCTAATGATAGATTGAAACCATCTTTCAGTGCTTTTTGCAGAAAATCATCGTTAAGATTTGAGTAGTTGCCATTATATAAATTGTCAAGATACTTTTTTGCTATCCTAAAATCGGATGCTGATAATTTATTTTGGTTGTTCTGCTTTAGGACCGAAATAATCTTATCAGTAATAGATAGCATATCTTCCTGGGATTTTGGTATTTTCTCCAAATACTCAAATGCAAGTCTGTTCAGAGGTACTACCATAACCTTTGATTTTTCTGAAACTGGTATCATAGCTCTGAAATGTCTGCTTGTAACGCCTGCCTGTATTATTCTCTGCAAATTTTCCCATGTATTTAATGCGAATCCTAAAATAATTGTTTCTTCTTTCTCATGCGCATTGCGATAAAGTGTAGAATATGGGCATATTTGACAGATTGCATTACATTGAAATTGTGATATTATTGAAAAACATAATTCTACATAGTCCATATTGAGTAACTCTGAATTATATTTTTCTGGAATAACCTGACTCAATTTAAGATATCGGAATATTTCATCCTTTATCATAGGTGCTTCTGGATATTTGGTCTGATACGCTGATACTGCTACTCCATAGATTCTTTGATAATCAGGATCCCCTTCTTTTGTTTTTATATATTTATAGCATGAAGGTACTGAAAGATGTTCCATTTCCATACTGCCTCCTGTTTTTATGGTAAACGTATCAGAGAAGAGAGCAAACCACAATGGCTAATACGGATGGATTTGTCTCATATAGCTGTCTCCGGGGCTATAATGTAAACGGAATGTTTATATATGAAGTTAGCGTAGTATAAGCCTGATTGTAATACTTATCGTATCAAGATATAATACAGATATATTTTTTAAGGCAAGCCAAAGAGCAGAGGTCCTTTTTCGTAAAATTCCTAGTGATAGGTATTCTGGACACACTGTCTTTGGCTTTTTTGGGCTTGTTAACAAGGGAGGAGGATTATGAACTGGCCAAGGGCAGTGATTTCTGCTATCTGTTTTGTAACATGCGGTGCGACCGCAACATGCAGGGGTTTTTCCCTGCTTTTATTATGCTAAAAGGAGAAAAGATTATGAAACGACGAAGATTTATATCAGGTGCGCTTGCTTTCCTGATCTGCTGTTCAACAATTGCAAATGCAGGAACTACAGCAGTAGCAGCGGAAACCGCAGTACCTGAGATCAAAACGGAAGCGGCATCATCTGAATCGACATCGCAGGAGGCAATTGTTTTATACAAGGAATCCTCCACGCTCCCTCAGCTTGAGGAAATACAGTCGCAACTTAATGAAGATGAGATCGCAGTGGCTGAAGAGCTCGTACTGAACTATGGTTCGGATTTTGAACCTGCTTCAGATTTCACTAAAATTGCTTACAATGATGAAAAAGTAAAAATTTCATTTAAGGAAGCTGTAAATGAGAAACTGGAGGCTTTCAATACAGAGGTACCCGGTAAATATCAGGCAGTCTATGAAGTGGTTCCTCTTCGCGATTCAAACCTGGCTTATCAGATTGTTCGGTATATTACGGTAAACGATAAGGAACCTGACACAGCCGGTCATGAAGAGAGTAACGGTGGCGACGAAGAGAATACAGAGGAAACGGACGATGACTCTGACGATGCCCCCGCTCAACAAAGCGAAATATCTGAGGATAATGCAGAAACAGTGCCTGAATCGTCTGAAGAAAATACAGATGAAGGGAATGTATTATCAGAAGATGTCTCGGATAATGCAATGCTCTTTTCTGTGGTACCATCCACTATGCAGGCCCAGAGAAGCACCACGGTTAGTCTGGAGCAGGGAGAAAGGCTCTGGTATCCTTCCCATTGGGGAACATATTCTACAAGTTATTTTACCGTGAACGGCAAAATAGCTTATTGCCTCGAATCACCAAAGGATACTCCGCCAAGTGCGGATTACGTAGCAACTGTCCTGGAGACAAACGCTAACCTCCAAAAAGTCTTATACTATGGCTATGGCGGGCCGGGCGATATCTCGGCTTCACTTTTACCGGGACTGAGCAACAATCTAAAGTACATCTATACCCATATCGCAGCTTCATATGCTTACATTGGTAATGACGGTTTCTACGGCTGCTCATATGATGCATTGGTGGCTGACGGTGTGATAGATTACATTAATAAGCTGCTTTCGCAAGAGACGCCTCCAACAGCAGCGATAAGCCTTTCATCAGATTATGAGAAGGCTTATTTGGAAGATGATCTTCAGAGAACGAAAGTGATTCAGCTTAACGGTGATCACAGGAATTATATTACTGTAAATGTGCCCGCAAATGTTACCTACCATAATGACAGCAACAGCTCATCTCAGACAGGTGGAACTGTCAGGATCTATGGTGGAACTAAATTCCATTTTACTGCACCGAAAACAGTAACTGGATTATGGGAAACCGGCAGCCTTAAAGGTCAGATTGGTTCTCAGTGGAAGACACTTGTAATTGCCGGCGATACATATCAGGATATTGGGTATGGAGATTTTATTGAAGAGAAAGCAAATTCTGTTCAGTTCTCCATTAAATGGCTTGATCTTGCAAGAATTACGCTTACCAAACGGGATGCTGAATCCAATGTAAATCTTTCAGGCGCAGTTTTCGGAGTCTATAAAGATGAAGCGTGTACAAGTCTTATCACAACAATGCCTGAAACAGACGAAAATGGTTCCTCATTCGTAGAATTTACGAAAACACAGGAAACCGTCTATCTCCGGGAGATAACTGCCCCAACGGGATACCGTCTGAACACCGCAGCATATAACGTTAAACTTGTCGCCGGCGGTAATACGGACATCACTGTTACAAATACTGAACAAAAGGGCCGTATTACGATCCATAAGATAGGCGAACGACTCACTTCCATTGAGGATGGAAACCCGCTAAATTTTGTTTATGATAATTCTGCATATGCCGGAGCTGTATATAAGATTTATGCTGCAGAAGATATCATAAGCCAGGACAAAACTACATTGATCTACCAGAAAGATACTCTTGTAGAAACCTTAACGACTGGTGAAGATGGCAACGCGACATCTTCTGATTTATATCTCGGTAAATACCGTATCGTAGAAGTAAAAGCACCAGAAGATCTGACCATTGGAAAAGATGAAAGTGAGACGACCCAGGAGGTTACTCTTGAATATGCCGGACAGGAAGTAGAACTCTCACAGGTATCTGCGGAATATGATAACGCTCGTCCGGATATCAGTGTAAAGGCAGTCAAAAAGTCAGCAAACGATAACGTGACACTGTCGGGCGCAGAGTATGGGCTTTATGCCGGTGAAGATATCAGTATCAACGGAAGTACTGCATTACAGAAAGATGCGCTGATCGAGACTGTTATTTCAAATGAAGACGGAGTAGCAGCATTTACGGCAGACATTCCAATCGGTCATAAGTATTATATCCGTGAAATTACAGCCCCGGATAAGTATTATATGTCAGATGAAAAATACGAATTTACATATTCCTATAAAGATGACAGTACATATGAGTATGTATTTTCTCATGAATTTAGCAATGAAGAAGTTCGTGCAGAGATTCATATTAATAAAATCGACAAAGAAACACATGATTTTATCAGTCAGGGAGATGCAACTCTTGTAGGAGCCGAGTATGGTCTGTTTGCGGCAGAGGATATAGAGCATCCAAACAAGAAATCAGATCCCGTATATAATAAAGGGGATCTGGTTGCGAAGGGAAAAATTGATGAAAACGGTCAGCTTGATTTTACAAACCTGTATCTTGGCAAGTACATCGTGAAAGAACTGACACCTTCAGAAGGCTATCTGCTTGATCCGACCGAGTACCCGGTTGATGCAGCCTATGAGGGACAGGAAGTTAAAATTGTCCATCGAGATGTGACAGTTCATGAAACAGTTAAGAAGCAGCCGTTCCAACTGATTAAAGTCGGTTCCGATGGTGAACAGACAGAGGCTGACCTTCTTGAAAGTGCAGGATTCAAGATTTATCTGATCAGTTCTCTGAAAGGTGTACAGGATGGGACCATCAAGCCAGATGAGAATGGCAACTACACCCCGGAGCAATTCCGTGACTATGACTTTACAGAGGAAACAACCGCTCTGGATTATTCTGAAGACAGCAACGGTGTACCGATGGAAGAAATATTCACAGACAGCAAAGGATATGCGCAGAGCAAGGAACTTGCCTATGGTAAATATGTGGTCGTCGAATCTACAGTTCCTGAAAACTATAGTCCGATTGATCCATTTATAGTAACCATTAATGAGGACAGCCGTGAACCGCAGCAATGGCGTGTGTTTATTGATTATGAATTTACAGCGCTGCTGAAAATATACAAAATAGACGGTACGAGCAAACTTCCGGTACTCCACAGTGGCGCGACCTTTAAGATCTATGACATGGATAATGGGGAATATGTTACACAGTATACGCATTATCCTGAGCTTGTTGAACATACAGAATTTACAACATCAGACAGCGGTTATCTTCTGACACCTGAAGAGCTCCCCGCTGGTCATTACAGGATAGAAGAGGTATCTGCACCAGAAGGATATGTAAAAGCTGATCCTATCGAAATTACACTCGCTTCTGACACAGCATATGAAGTTGAGCCGGAAACTGGTGCGATTATTATCACTATGGATTACGAAAATGCGCGCCAGACGGGAACACTACGCATCCAAAAAACAGGCGAAGTACTTACAGGATATACGTCTGAAGAGAAAAGTCTTCTCCGGCGTTTTGGCGAATTCTTAAAGATCGTAGATGAGACAGAGCCTGTCTATGATTTTACATATGCAATGGGCAGCGTGGAAGGTGCAGAATTTGCTATTTACGCAAATGAGAATATCTACTCTCCAGATTACCAGACCGACGAAGAGGGAAACCGAATCGTCCTTTATACCAAAGATGAACTCGTAGCTACAATCCGAACAGATGCTGAAGGAATGGCCTCGCTTTCAGACCTTCCTCTTGGCAAGTACCGGATTGTGGAAACAGTTGCAGGGAATGGCTATGTGCTAAATGATGAAATTCAGGAATTCGAACTTGAATATGCCGGCGACGAAGTAGAAGTCGTATATCATGACAGTGCATACGAAAACGAGCGGCAGAAAGTACAGATTCAGATTAATAAGCTGGATGCCGGCACACAGGAACCGGTAGCAGGCGCAGAGTTCGGCTTGTATGCAGCAGAGGATATTCTTGCAGTAGACGGCAGCGTTCTTGTACCTGCAGAAACACTGATCGAAACTGCTGTATCAGATGAGAATGGACTTGTTACATTCACCAAAGATCTGCCGATTGCGCATTACTATGCTAAAGAGGAAAAAGCGGCAGACGGGTATGTACTGAATGATGAGGTGATTGACTTTAATCTCGAATATGCCGGCCAGGATACAGCAACCCTGCTGGCTACAGCAGACGTATCCAATGACTATACCAAAGTCGAAATCAGCAAAGTCGACATCGGTGGAGAAGAAATCCCCGGCGCCAAACTTGAAATTCGTGATTCTGACGGAAATACAATTGAATCATGGACCTCTGACGGTACACCACATATGATTGAACGCCTGAAACCGGGCGATTATGTACTCGTAGAGACGCAGGCTCCAGATGGGTATGAAATAGCTGAAGAAATTCCATTTACAGTCCTCGAGACAGGTGAAATCCAGAAAGTACAGATGGTAGATGAGTATGAAAAAACGGGAACAATCTCTGTGCAAAAAGTTGGGGATATGCTTACCGGAACAACAACTCACGATTCTGATTTCGGTGACATCTACCGAATGGAGTACGAGAAACGCTCTTTACCTGGTGTAGAGTTTACAATCTACGATGAGAACGGCGATGTAGCTGATGTGATCACGACGACTGAAGAAGGTATTGCCACGTCAAAAGAACTGGAACTTGGAAAATATACCTTGGTCGAGACAAAAACTCCTGCCGGATTAGCCATGACACATGAGGAATACGAAGTCGTTCTGGAAAAAGATGCCGAAAACAAGGTAGTTGATGTTAGTCTGGATATCGAAAATGATGTTGTCGATACGGAAATTAACGTATATAAGGTCGGCGAGATGATTAATCCGGAAAATGGCACTTTCGGATACGGTGAAAAACCGCTGGAAGGCGTATATTTTGGTATTTACACGAATGAGGATATTAAAGATTACCGCGGAGAAACAGCCCTTGCGAAAGACAGTCTGATCGGAGTCATTAAGACAAATGAGGATGGTAAGGCTACTTTAAAGGGCGCACTTGTATCCGGACACTACTATTACAAAGAACTCCAGACAGTAGAGGGATTTATTCTTGATAAAGAAAAGCATGAATTTGAGCTTACCCTGGAGAATGAGCCCCTTACAGTATTCGACGTAAATAAAGAGAATCCTGCTTTGAATATGCTAATGAAAGCCAAGGTGTCATTGATTAAAGTAGATGCCGGCGATGAATCTAAGAAGTTATCAGGAGCAGAATTTGAATTGTTTACGGAATCCGGTGAGTCACTTGGAACATATATCACTGATGAGAACGGTGAAATAAATATTACGGATCTTGGCTATGGTAATTATTACTTCAAAGAGAATAAAGCTCCGAACGGTTACCAGAAGCTTGCTGATCCGATCCAGATCACTATGAAAGGTGAAGATGTCACGATTACCTGCCGCAACAATGTCATTCCAAAACTCGGATTTGAAGACAGTAACTTCAAACTTGCTGTCGGGGTCCTTGTAGTTGGAGTCATTGCAATCGGAACCGGAACTTTCGTCTATTATAATAGGAAGAAAAAGAACAAAAGCAGCAAAGAAGAGAACTAATTAATTATTGCGGTGCAGGAGAGTAATCCCTGCACCGTTTTTAAAGGAGGAATTTATATCAGAAAGAAGAAAAAACGTATACTGCCCCTAATAGTTTTAGCGGTAGCAGTAGTATTGCTTCTTGCAATAGTAAATTATATCTATCGCCAACCCTATGAAGAGGCGGAAAAGAGAAACAACTATGAAAATGAATTGATTGACGAATACTTAGACGAAAGCGATGATCCGGTGACAGACACGGAATCTCCAGAAGAATCGGTAGAATATATGTATAGTGACATAGGGAGCTATTCTTTTCGGGGAAATATTGACAGTATCCTTGTAATTGACAAAATTAATCTTAAAAAGGCTGTAATCCGCGGCACTACAATAGAAGATAATGACTACAATCTGTCTCTCTATTATTTTGTTACTGCGGATCTTTCTACTACACTGGATGGCAACTATATCATATATGGGCACAGCTCTCAGGTTTACGGACACAGCTTTAACCGGTTAGATGAGCTCCAGATAGGAGATACTTTCTATCTTTTCCAAAACGGAGTCCGATATAATTACAAAGTGGAAGCTGTCGATCGGGCTCTGCGATCAGAAAGTCAGCCCTATTTTCCGGATTTGGAAAAACGTGTAACGCTTGTATCATGCGAAAAGCATCTTGCAGAAGGATACAGCGAAAAAAGAGTAATTATTGTACGGGCTGTTCGAGTTGATTAAAAGTCGTGCGTTTCAAGAATTATCGGAAAGGAATTGTTTCCTTATAAATTCCTTAGATTTGTCCTCTATACTCCTTCTTGCAGAAAAAAACAGACTTTTTCTGTGGGAAGGAGTAATTATTATCATGAGAAATCTTATCTTAGAAACTAAGTCACTGACAAAGGGATTCCGAGGACAGCAGACACCTGCTCTGGATCAAGTCTCTTTACGAATCCCGGAAGGCTGTGTCTACGGGCTGCTGGGACCCAATGGAGCAGGAAAATCGACGCTGCTCAAGATCATCACCGGAATGATGCGTCCGGACTCAGGAGACGTACTCTATAATGGAAAGCCCTGGACAAGGGAATGTCTGAAAAGCACTGGAGCGCTGATTGAGACGCCGCCCATCTACGGAAACCTGACGGCAAAAGAGAACCTGCTCGTCCGCACCACTGCCCTTGGGCTCCCAAAATCCAGGATTGAGGAAGCGCTTGAAATCGCAGGCCTTCCCGATACAGGCAAGAAAAGGGCTGGACAGTTTTCCCTGGGGATGAAACAGAGACTTGGAATTGCAGCTACGCTTATCTCGCACCCCTCTTTTCTGGTGCTGGACGAGCCCACCAACGGGCTAGATCCTTTCGGTATACAGGAACTTCGAGAGTTAATTAAAAGCTTTCCGGAAAGAGGGATCACAGTGCTAGTATCTAGCCATATCCTAAGCGAGGTGGAGCAGACGGCGGACCACATCGGAATCCTCGCCGGTGGGAGACTGGGTTATCAGGGCGGGATGCCGCCTCAGGGGCATCTGGAAGAAATGTTCATGAAAATCGTGGCGAAAAGCAGAAAAGGAGGGGAACTATAATGAAACTGTACGTGGCAGAAAATCTGAAATATAAGCATACATTTACCGGGAAGTTATGGTTTTTGATGCAGGCTTTGACTCTGCTTCTAGCATACGGGATTTCCCGGGGCAACGGGATCAATTCGGCATACAATTGGTGGTATATACTAATGTTACCAGGAATGGTTACATTGTTTACCTGCCTTGTGGGAGAAAAGGACAGGAAGATGAAGAACCGGGCTGTCCTTACACTTCCCGTGCAGATGGGAAGAATCTGGGACGCGAAGATTCTGGTCAGTATAAAAGCACTTTTCTTCGCAAATTTGTTTGGTGCTGTTGCTAATCTGGTGCTTGCCTTGTATTTGCTCCCTGCTGTCTGGATACCCCAGATGCTTGAGATATCGCCTTTGCAGATTGCAGCTGCTGCAGCAGTTATGACAGTAACAACCCTTTGGCAGATCCCGTTCTGCCTGTGGCTGAATCAATGCTGGGGAATACTCCCAACACTAATCGTCAACCTGATTCTGAACGCTTCAGGAACATTGATGGCGGTCACTCCCTACTGGCTTCTCAATCCTTGGGCAATCCTTCCCCGGTTGATAGTCCCAATCATCGGGATCCTTCCAAACGGGCTGCTCGCTGTACCGGAGAGTATGACCTATACTCCAGGGATTACAGATACAAGTTCGATCCTGCCAGGTGTTCTTGTCACTTTAGCATGGTTTGTCATTCTTTGGGGAGCCTCAAGACTCTGGTATAAAATAAAGGGGGCGCAGACGGTATGAGAAATTTTTTGAAACTTATGAAAAGCGAAGGGATTAAGATACAACACACAACGCTCTTTTGGATTCACTTAATCCTACCACTCGTAGGAGCAGCAATATTTTTGTGGTACTACAGCTTTGCAAGCTGGGACAGCATGAATAAGATCCAAGCGTACCTGCAGATTGTCTCCTGTATCTGGCCGTTCCTCTGTGGAGTAATCTGTAGTATATCAGAAGAAATAGAAGCTGACTCCGGATACCAAAACTTTTTCTGCCTTTCAAGAAGAAAGTTCCAGGCTTTTTTGTCTAAATGGTGCTTTCTGATGTTGATCGGACTTTTCTCTTGTCTGATCGCAATCGTGGGGTTTGCACTGATCTACGGGCTGTTCCCCGGTGGGAAGGTGTATACTCTTGTGGTGTATCTGGAAGAAGCAGCAGTCATCTGGAGTGGACAGTCTATAGTCTATCTTATCCATCTCGTATTGGCGTTTACTTTCGGAAAAGGCGTGTCTATCGGAATCGGAATCCTTGGAACTCTAAGCGCTTTTCTTATGTTAACCGGAATGGGGGATGGAATCTGGATGTTTTTCCCGTGGAGCTGGAGTGGCAGGATCTGTTCCTATCTGCTATTATATATAGCGGGAAAAAACAGAGGGGCTGAAATCAATCCAATTATTATATATGAACTGGGAATCTGCCTTGTGGTGTTCCTGATCCTAACCACCGCGGCATTTCTCTGGTTTTGGAGATTTGAGGGAAGAAGGGCGCAGTCTGAGTGAGCCGGTGACAGAAAGAAGGAGGAAATAGAGAAATGGGAGCACGAATACTGGCAGTGGATGATGAAGAAGGAATCCTGCGGCTCTTAAAACGGGTGCTGGAGCGGGACGGAAACGTGGTTGATACCGTGTCAGATCCGGCGCAGCTCCTTAATGGGGAGAAAGGAACGGGGCAGTATGACCTAATCCTTCTGGATGTGATGATGCGCGAAATCGACGGTTTCACGCTGTTGGAAATGATGCGGGATGAGATCGACTGTCCTGTCCTCTTCCTAACCGCCAAAACTGCCGAGGAGGATCTGATGAAAGGGTTTGGTTTGGGGGCTGACGACTATATCCGTAAGCCCTTCGGAATCGGGGAACTTCGAGCCAGAGTAGAGGCACATCTTCGCCGGGAAAAACGTGAGAAGAAACATGCGGTAGCAGTGGGAAACCTAAGGTTCCAGCTTAGAGAGAAACGGATAGTGTACGAAGGGAATACGGTTCCGCTTACATCGGGTGAGTATGAGATCTGCGAGTATCTGGCGCTTCATCACGGTCAGGTATTCTCAAGAGAGCAGATTTACGAGCATGTATACGGATATGACAAAAATGGTGATGACTCCGCAATCACGGAACATATAAAAAATATCCGCGCAAAGTTCCGGAAACTTGAGCTCTCTCCGGTAGAAACTGTGTGGGGAATTGGCTACCGTTGGAAGGAATAAACGCTATGGCGAATCCAGATATAGAGTAGATGCAAAAAGGTGTGGCAGATCTGGTGCTAACAATGGCAGTGAAAGAAGGAACATGATGAAACAAAAAGTGAGCAGGACAAGAAAATTAAGTTTATATATGGTATTTATCCGGTATTTGCTCCGATTCTGCGTATTGACGGTAATCCTTGTAGCAGGAACGCTGATTGTTTATTCAACGCTAGTAAATAGCGGAATCATCCGGCTACCCACCTATGAACAGAGCCAGATTGAAGAGGCAACAGATAAAATCAAGGCGGGAGGAAACGAAGCGGCATTACTTCCAGATAGCTGTACATTCGGCGTCTATGATCCTGAAGGAAGTTTTCTTTACGGTACATTTGAAGGAAAAGAACAACAGGACGGATGGAATAGGTGGAAGAGCGGAGATACCGGAGCGTTTTACAATATTTTCTACAGGAGCATAGAGAAAAATGATGGGAATCTGGTGATCGTCAGGTACGAGATGGTAGCAAAATTCACGAATCCGTCTCTTCGGGCGGTGTTCCCGAATGCAGAACTTTTAATCCTCTTTGCCGGGTTGCTCCTTTTTCTGTCACAGGCAGCACTTACTGCCCGGAGCTTCGGGAGATATCTGAAAAGACGTCTGGATACATTGACAGAGATAGCAGCAAAAGTGGGCGGAGAAGATTTGGAATTTGAACGGGAATATTCAGACATCCGCGAAGTGGATGATGTATTGGGAGCACTCTTTAAGATGAAGGAAGCTCTACAAAGATCCCTGAAGGAACAATGGGAGTCTCGGATGCAGAAGCAGGAACAGATTGCAGCTCTCGCTCATGACATAAAGACTCCTCTGACAATCATCCGGGGGAATGCAGAATTGATGCAGGAAACGGAAAATATGGAAGAAATCCGCGAGTGGGATCAGGAAGTACTTGACAATGTGGTGGAACTAGAACGGTATCTTGCGGTACTCCAAAAGGCGGTCAGAGCATCTGAGCAGAAAACAGGGCAAGATGAAGTGAACCTGACTCCCTCAGGAAATAGGGAACAGAAGGAACGGTTTCCCGCCGGCCCCTTTCTGGAAGAAGTACAGAAAAAGGCAGATGCGCTTGGAAGGAGAAAAAACCTGATAGTAGATTGTGCATTTCCTTCGGAGGAGTTTATAATTCAGGGACGGCAAGGATTTCGTGATGAGCTGATACGAGCTGTGGGAAATGTGCTCACCAATGGAGTAGATTACTGCCCAGATGGGGGCAGACTCGAGATCCGTGCGGAACGGATCAAGACAGGAGAATTACTCCAGATAACGGTGACAGACAGCGGTCCTGGATTTTCCGAAGAGGCTCTACGGCGCGGCACCGAGCAATTTTATCAAGCGGATAGAAGCCGCACAGATAAGAGGCACTATGGTATGGGACTCTATATCGCCCGGTCCGTGTTGGAAGAAAACGGCGGTGCACTAGAGCTTAAGAACAGCCAAAAAGGCGGTGGTGAGGTACGAATATATGTGTCCGGCTTGACGAGCTTTTTAGATATGGATAAAACAGTAGAAGATTGATCCGCTGACCGGCGGATAGCAGGATATATCTTTTTCTCTCCTCGTATCTGCAGGAGTGTATATAATCGCACCGTAGCCATGCAGCTCCTATGCCTGTTGCTTTCTTAACTGTAAACTTTTATATATCCGTAAGCTTGCGTCAACTATGAGTACAAATTATACACTTCATGGCGTTTACTTTATGGCCTCAATCCGTTATACTTATTACATAAATCATTATTGTATATCATCAGTAGCATAAGTTACCGAAAAAAGTGTAATCCCTGGAAACAGGTTTCTTTTACAGCCTGCATGAAAATGCAGGTTTTTTATGCAATTTTTTAAAAGGAGGATCGTTTTTAACAATATTTGATTTATTTTGTTACAATTTAATCACCATAATGAGATGTATAACTTGGGAGCATTTATGCTCCTTATTTTATTTTAAAGGAGGATATCATATGGAATATTTATTTGTCCTGTCCACGGAAGGTGGGTGGTGGCTAAAAATTGATACGATAGAACAACTGACTGATTATCATAAAAAAACAGACGGCCACAGATACGAAAATGCTTTACGGAATTTCTTTCATGGTAACAGACCAGAGGATCTTTTGAGGCAAGCACGAGATTCTAAAAATCCGGAAGATTTAATTTCTCTGTATACAAATCGTGATTTTCAATATATGCAGGCAGCGCTTATGCAAGCCGAGAATGTTGGCGGAACAATACTCGATGGTTTTTCTATGCTAAGGGTAGAAGCGGGCTTCAGTGAATTCAAGGATCTTCGAGAATTTGGTTCAGTATATATTAATTCATCTGGCGGCCACACTTTCAATCTTGAATATTCGCAATTTTGCCGTAGAAAAGAACTGATCTTCCCTCATTTCACTGAAAAAGACATACATATAAAGCAATACGGAGAAAATGGGAATCACTGGTACGCTTATATCGGCGATATGCAGCTTCATTACGGTGATATGCGCAAATGGAATACATATGAGGCTGCAAAAGAATATGCGCACTCAATATTAGAACTATGTTGAAAATTTTATACATTGACTCTCAGGGATGGCAGGATTACCGCCATTCTTTTTTATTTGGAGGTAAATTATGTTTGGTAATGCTAGTTTCGAAGATATGCTTTTGCTGCAGATTAAGCATGGGAAAAGAAATGGTGCATCTTTTTCAGATTGGATCCTGAAAAAGAGAACACTTAGTATTGCAGCACTAATTATTTCGAATGTATCCACGGTTGACTTCTACGATTTGGAAACTGCAATCTATTTTCATTGCGTTCCTGATCAGTACAAATGGTTTATAAAATCATATGCTATTCCTATGGAAGAAGCCGCTATTCATCCGGAAAAATTTGCAGAAACTTTGGATGAGTATCTGAAAAACTGCTGTGTTACGATTGAAAGGAACTCTTGGTACCGGGAATTCTATGATTTCTGCACAATAATAATGAAAGAACGTATGACTAAGCAGAAACGCAGGTACAAGGATATTATCTCGGCATACATCAGCTTACTGATGCAGCAGTCCGCATACTTCACAAGATCAAAAATTGAGTATTCCATATACGGGATATTAGAATCTGGTGAGCCGCTTTATCAAAAGTGTATTCATCCTTATTTAGATCTTGGTGTATATGATCTCGAAAAAGATTTGATAAAGGATAAAGTATTAAACCCTCAGCAGCTATACGAAGCATTTAAAAAATATGGATATGAAGTTCATTCACTTCAGGAATGGGCTGCTATAAACAGCATGAATATGACTTATGAAAACAATACTTTCAGGATGGTTCCGTATATTGATGAGCGCACTGCCTTTGTCGCCATCGATGATCCATATGTTCCCTATTCATTACATTTCCCAAGAATTTGGAAAAAGACAGATGTCTACCAGGAGTGCTTGAAAGAGCGTAATTATTTGCTCCCGGCCAGTGGCATTACTGCGAGCTATGTAAATGCCGGAGATATCTGCGAGATTCGATTTATCGAAACAATATATGATAATGAAATTGTTATGCTGTATCGAGTTTCCACATATGGAAATGGACAGTTTTCCGGTTACTATTATACAAAATCAGATGTATTCTACAGCATTTATGAGGAATCCATTGGACCGATGCACGAACAGATAAAAAACTTTGTGCTCGAAAACTATATGTTGCTCACTTGCGATTATGAAATACGAAATAAAAGGAACCATGCGATTCGCCAGACGGAAGACCTGGCTGGGGAGTTCCACTACCCAGATCAGCCACTGGTTTTGTATAAATACCGTTCTGCTGTCAGATCAAAAACAGCAAGTAAGAAACGCTATGTCGAACAGATCTATCATAAGGAGGACTATCAAGAGGAAATAAAGACACGTGTAGGATATATACGCAATCTCCCACCAGGACAGCACGCATCAGATACTGCACGTCAAAATGCGAAACAGCTCGGCTTCAAACTTGCAGCCGGAAAAACATATGTAAGATCTCATACTTACAGGATATATCATAAGCTCAAGACTAATATCTAACAATAAATGGAGGTTTACGATGAATTTTGAAACAGCATTCCGAGAGTACTTCGAGGGCAATAATTTCATTCAGAAATGCTCTCATAGAATCTGGCCTTTGAATATTATTTTTGTGGCTCCAGACAAGACAACAGATGAAACTCAGTTTGATCTGCATCCTGAAGATGTAGATTGGAACAATTGTACCTGCAAAGATTTGGAACAATGCTGGCATGATTTTTGCCAGGAAAACAACTTTGATGAAAACTCAATTATATCAATCGAGCCTGATGCACATGAAATGTGAGGAATTAGTATATGGATAAGATTCGAAATGAAAAATATCTACAGATTATAAAAAGAGCAGAGCGTGAGGGAATTTTCACAGGCACAAGGATATCTGCCCTTATGGACATTGAAAATGCGGACGAGACATTCGAACTATGCCTTGATGACTGGCTCAACGCAGATATTTTTGATTTTACACATGACTTTTTAGGAATCCTTGATAATATCAAGAGAAACCGATATCCTGCGAGAGATTTCGGCTATTTTATTCCTAGGTTTTCAAAAAAGGGGAAGGAAGGGAGCTGTGATAACTAACTATTATAAATACATACAATTCAGGGGCAATCGGAATTAGTCGATTGCCTTTTGCATTAGTGTAACACTTACCACAAAAGGAGGCTTGAAATGCATATACACAAATTTGCTGATTTATGCGAATTTTCAGAAATAGGTGTAAACGGTACTTTCGAAGAAACGCAAAAATATAGGCAGTTTCTTAAAAATGTTCATCCAAGGCAAATATTGAATATGCAGATCTCTTTAGCATTGTATCAGGTTGTATATAGTTACACCACAATTCGCGGCAATTATCGCGAAGGGAAGAAATATTTTTTTGCCAATCTCGGAGAACACGAAGAACTTGATATCGAAATTTATATAAAAGTGAGCGATTGGATTGATGAAGAAAACAGGCTTCGACCATATCGGGCTGTATCCAATGTGGAAATTCTGGATATATCGCGAGTGGCATATGCAATTCTGACACTTTGATCCAAAGAAATATATACAATATGACTTCTAAATTCCCTGTTTAAGGGTTTCCGCAAGGTATCAGATGATTGCGCATCAAAATACCGAAAAAAGCAATCGGCAAGCGGTGTAAAAGTACACGCCGGTAAGAATGGACTTATCCGTCTCCAGCAAAATAATTTTTACGGAGATGGAGAATGAAACATATTGTAAATTTCAGCGGTGGGAAAGATTCCACCGCTATGCTGATACGAATGATAGAAGAGGGGATGCCCATTGATGATATAGTTTTCATCAAGGTTATGGCAACGGATGAAATAGGGGCTGATTATCCGGAAATGTATGATTACATAGAAAAGGTAGAAGACTATATCGGTCGTAAAATAACAATTGTTCCGTCAATCTTAACCTTTGATGAGGTTTTTCATTCAAGATATCAAACCGGTAAACGTGCAGGAACAATGTATGGTTTTCCCATCACAATCGGTCCCTGGTGCAATGACCGTCTGAAACTTAAAACTATTCGTAAACACTATAAACGCTATGGAGAACATATCAATTATCTGGGTATTGCTGCTGATGAACCTAAACGTCTTGCAAAGTTGCAGCCCAACTGTCGCGCTCCGCTGGCAGAATGGGGGATGACAGAAAATGACTGTATAAACTTACTGAAGGAAAGAAATCTTTTAAATCCACTATATAATAAGTTCAGAAGGCTGGGCTGCTGGTTTTGCATAAAGCAGAATCTGGATTCATTGCGCATTTTAAGAAAGGACTATCCGAAATACTGTCAGATAATGCTTCAATGGGATAATGAAAGTCCACAGTCGTTTCGGCCTGCCAGTACAGTAAAAGATCTGGAAAAACGCTTTGCCTACGAAGATAAATATGAAACAAGGTGAATTAGAAGGAAAAATCTATGATAGAAGAGGTATATAATGAGTAGAATACCATATAGATTTGCGCTGCAGAAATCAATATGCTATATTAATAATATAGTCGATAACAGAGAAATCCCATTGTATTAACCTATAGGAGAAGAGCAGTATGAGGTTATCTTACGAAGAAAAACGCAAAAGAGTTCAAGAGTTCCGACCTATTGATGATACATTTTTTGAAGTATTTGCAAATGATGTGGATGTATGTCAGGAAATTCTTCGAGTTATTTTACAAGATCCTAATCTGGAGGTTGAAACCGTATCCGTACAGACAAATTATAAAAATATGATCGGTCGTTCCGTAAGATTAGATGCTTTATGCACATTGGGTGACGGCGGTATGTGTAATATCGAGGTACAACGAGCCGATAATGATGATCATTTACGTAGAGCCCGATATCACGCGGCTTGTCTTACAGCCGGAATCACAGATCCTGGAAGACAATTTAAAGAGGTACCAACACTATATATTGTTTACATTACAGAATTTGATTTCCTTCATCAAAATCGCACAATCTATCACATAGATCGTACAATTCGGGAGACAAATACTGTAGTAGACGATGGACAGCACGAGATTTTTGTGAATACAAAAGTTAATGATGGAAGTGATATTGCAGAACTAATGCAATGTTTTATGCAGAAAGATGTGCAAAATCCCAAATTCCCGTTTTTTTCAAATCGTATTCAATACTTGAAGAAAGACGAAGGAGGTATGAGTATTATGTGTGAAGTAATGGAAAAATATGCAAAAGAATACGCAAAAGAATACGCGAAAGAGTATGTTGCGAAAGAGAAGGATGAGGACATACGAGCTGCTCTTAAAAAGGGATTCTCCATTGAGTCTATTTGTGAGATGATGAGGGTAACAAAAGAACGGGTTGAAAAAATTAAGAAGGATTTGTAGAGCATTAATAAAAAGGTTAGAGAGTGCCACGTTTTCAGTGGCACTTTTTATTTTGAATAATAAGCAAAGGTAACATATCTATGGTAAAGAGAAAGGAGTATACCTAATCCGGTGAAACCGGTTGTATTAAAGGTTGCGAATTATTACGTAAAAACAGCGATAATAGCGTGAAAGTCATAACAAGTAGCATGGGAAGACACGCTGTTTGCCATAAACCGTAAAGGTTGTGGCTGGTATGAAATATGTAGCAAGTACAAGCTTAGGAAAAGATAGTCTGGCAATGGTTTTGTTATTAATTGAAAAACATTATCCGATAGATGAAGTCATATTTTTCGACACAGAAATGGAATTTCAGGCTATATACAAGAATTGCCAGAAGCTATCTAAAATACTTGCATATAATGGTATTACATTTACGATTCTAAGAAACTCGACATCATTTGAGTATAGAGCTTTTCAAAAAGCCGTACATAAAAAGGACGGAACATTAGTATATGGATACGATTGGTGCGGCGGTTGCAGGAGATGGGCTACTACAGGAAAATTGGCAACCATCAAGCAGCACTATAGAAATATATATAATAATGATACAATAATCGAATATGTCGGACTGGCTGCTGATGAAATAAGACGGATTGAAAATTTCCGCCGCATACGCAGTCATTCAGTCAAGATATATCCGTTGGCTGAGTGGGGAATGAGTGAGCAAGATTGTCTGGATTACTGCTATAGCTGCGGTTGGAATTGGCAGGAGAATGGACATGAACTATATGATATCTTAGATAGAGTCTCTTGTTGGTGCTGCACAAATAAAAATCAAAAGGAAATCCAGAATATCATAAAATATCTCCCTGAATACTGGGATCTTATAAAAAAGTACGAAATCCGATGTGGTATCCCATATAAGGGAAAAGGCTGTAGGTTTTATGAAAAAGCTATATTATCAGAGCAATAATATACCGATACGACTTTCCCTTACTATTGTTGTAGGTCATTCATAATTATACTATAATTATATTACGAAAGCTAATTAGATGGCATTTATAAGCATAGTGCAAAGGAAAAATTGACTCCTAGGACAGACAAAGGTGGTATAAGTATTATGTGTGAGGTTATGGAAAAATACGCATAAGAATACGCAAAAGAGTATGCTGCGGCAGAGAAGAATGCGAATATTCAAGCTGCTCTAAGAAAAGGATTCTCCATTGAATCTATCTGCGAAATAATGAGGGTAACAAGAGAACATGTTGAAGAAATTCAGAAGAATTTTTAGAACATGAAACAAAAGGTTAGAGAGTGCCACGTTTTCAGTGGCACTCTGTTCCGGGACAAAGTAGGAGATCCGTGTATAAGGCCCCTGTGAATCATCGTAGAGCGCTTTCAGGATGAGCAGCTCATCCTCGGAAGGCACATGCTCCAGATAGGAGTCGTTCAGTTCCTCGTAACGAGCAGAGCGGGAGAGTACATAGTTCCTGCGCAGTGTGAGATAAAGCTCAGCCTCGCAGCTCGTCAGATAAGGATTTGCATAAACAAAATCCAGCAGCCCGAATGTGAACAGAGAGAGGATCCGCCATCCGATAAAGGAAAAATGCATCTTTGCGCCCGATCGACGGGTTCTCCGCAAGAATAAAGGGGATCATACGGTATTCGTAATACTTGATGACACCGCCTATGATCGTGAAGTTCCAGAGCGACTGGAACAGGGTGCGGCAGAACATGATCCAGGCCGGCCCTGTGAGAAAACGGAGTTTATACAGAAAGAAGATCTTTGAGATCCTGGTCTGATGGTAGTTGTGTGCTTCCAGGAAAAAGCGCTTCTCACCGATCAGCAGGATGTGGTTTACGAACAGCTGATATAAAAACGAAACGATCACTCCGACAAAGAGAAAGAGAATGGAAAGATCCCAGTGTTCGGTCAGAAATGTGTTGACAGTGCGCAGCAGAGAAAAGAAGGCTGACGTACTTGTCGTGTACAGATCTACCAGAATGTTCATCCCCGCAGCGGTAAGTTCTTCCGAACTTTTGGAAGCGCCGACGACCTGGGCGATGTTTGATATGGTCTCGCGGAGCACTTCGGAATTTGTTTCATTGGGAGTAAATGATATGCTGGACTGCGGGCCGGGGGAGAGTGAGGAAGTCTGAGCGCTTAAAAAAGTGGTGGTCGTCGGATATGCAGTTGTGAGCATGGTGATGATAAAACAGACGGCAATCATCCTCCAGTAGTTCTGTCTCATGGAGAGCCGTGCTTTTTTCTTAAGTATCTTTCTTTTCCACATAGTCAGATCCCCCGTAGAATCCAATAATACTATATTATAATCTGGAGCTGTGTATTTCGCAATCAAAAGAAAGGGACCGGCAGGGCACGCAAGGCGGCCTGTCGGTCCGATCTGTCTGTATGCAACCTGTCCGGATGCTCTATTCAGACTGGTACCAGCCCCACATATAGAGGATGGGAAGGATCAGGCTTAACAGGGAAAGGAAGGTGAAGCCTACCAGAACTGCTTCCACACAGAGGGAAATTACAATCCCGAGGCAGTAGACTGCACCGATGATCAGTACGGATTTTCTCGATTTGTACATAACGCCCATGATGCCGGCCACAAGCTCTATGATACCCACCGCGAGGGAATAGAAGTAGTACCATGTGGGAAGCGGCTCCATGCCAAGCATTTCATAGGAGGCAGCCATCAGATCTTTCATGATGATGGCAAAAATCCCGCTGAGGATGCCAATGACAGAAAATACGATGAGAATGATCGATACCACGTTTAACAGTTTGCTTTTTTTCTTCATAGAAATTTTCCTCCTCATAAATGATGATCAGATTGTTATATATAAACATCCTACATGCGCCGCAGAGCCTCGATAGGACTCAGTGAGGCCGCTTTGCGGGCAGGATAGATGCCGAAGATGATCCCTACGCCGCAGGAGAATGCGGTTGCGATGGTTACTGCAGGAAGTGACAGTGAGGCAGTGATCCCGCCAAGTTGGAGGGCGCTGATGATGGCTGTGAATGCGCCGCCTAAAAGGATACCGATGATCCCTCCGATACCGGAGATGATCGCGGATTCACACAGGAACTGCGCGATGATGGAACCGGTCTTGGCTCCAAGAGCTTTGCGGATTCCGATCTCCCGGGTCCGTTCGGTGACAGACACCAGCATGATGTTCATGACGCCGATCCCGCCAACCACAAGAGAAATGGCGGCTACCAGCGTTACAAAAGCAGTGACTCCATCCATGACGGATCCCAGCATGTCGGAGATGTTCAGCGGCATCTGCTGCATGAATACATTGTCCCCCAGATCCTGGTGACGGGAGTTCAGCAACCGCACTGCGGCGGAGGCTGCCTGGGAGGGATCTGCCCCGTCCTTTGCGGTCAGGGAGATGGAAGAAAATCCATCCAGAGGGAGCCCGAACGCCTCGGAGAGTGTGTAGGGAACTTCGATGGAGATGGTCTCGGGCATCCCCATGGACTGATAAGTCTGTTCTACTTCCATCATGTCATCGGAAGTTTCCCGGATCCCGACAATCGTGACGTCCTGGATGCCGCTGTCGACCGCCAGCTCAAAGCTCATGCCGATGACATTCGTGTTTCCGAAAAGGTACAAGGCGGTCAGCTCGTCGATCACACAGACCGGCCTGCCGCCGGACAGATCATTTTCCGTAAAATAACTGCCTTTTATGATGGGAGACGTATACTGCGCATTCTCATAATCCGGTGTGGTCAGAGTGAGGTATGCGTCGAATGTCCCTTTGCGGGTCGTGCATTTTCCAGAATACATGACAGAGGATGTGATCGTCTCCACGGAGTCGCTCAGTGTGCTTTTGAGAAAAGCGATATCATCACCGGTGATGATATCAGTGTCAGTAATTTCCTCCGTGTTGACCTGTACGGTCACCGTGTTTGTCTGCTGGTTCGTGGCATCGATTACGTCGGCTTTGAGGCCGTTTCCGATGGAAACGATGGTCACGACGGAGGTGATGCCGATGATGATACCGAGCATGGTGAGGAAGGAGCGCCCTTTGTTGGCGCGGATATTGTCCAGCGCCATCTTTACATATTCAAGAAATTGTCCCATACTGTAACCTCTCTTCCCGGATCTTTACTCAGAGTCCTGACTGGAAGTCTCCGGCTGGGCAACCGCTCTCATGCCTTCCTGGATATCTGCGCTCATATCGTTTACGACCATATCACCTTCCTCAAGACCTTCTACGATCTCCACATGTGTAGCGGAGGCGGTTCCCAGTGTGACAGGCCGTTCTTTTACGACGCCGTCCTCAATGATGTAGACGAAATCTCCGTCAGTGGAAGCGTTTACGACTTCGGTGGGAACGATGAGGACGTTGTCTGCCTCAGATACGGTCATGCGGATCTTGGCTGTGGCGCCGATACAGATGTTTTCATCCGGATCGTTAATGTGGATCTGGGCGCCGATCACAGGAGAACCGTTTGCGTCCTGCACCGCGATCTTATCTACGTTTGTCAGTGTGCCTTCATAAGTATTATCTCCCACAGTGATCTGCGCTGTGGCACCAATCTTCATATCTGCATAGTCATCAGGGGAGATCTCGATCTTTACCCTTGTCTTTTCTGTGCTGGCGATGGTAAACAGTGCGGCTCCCTGAGCGGCGGTGTTGGTCTGAAGAGGATCCACAGAGGCGATGACGCCGTCCATATCCGCCTTCATCCCTTCTTTTCCCTTTTCCAGAAGCTCTTCCGGGGTGAGGGCGGCCAGCTCAGCAAGATTGTCGCTGATAGCCAGATTGTCAAACTCTGCATCTGTCATACCGGTGGCTGAAGAGGGGGCGCCGGCAGCCTGATAAGCAGCCTGCCATTCTGCGTACTTCGCGTCATACTGGGCTTTGAGTTCTGCGTAGCCCGCGTCGTCAACGTCCGGATCCTGGATGGCATCCAGCTGTTTCTGCGCGTCATTGACTGCTGCCTGTGCCGCATCCCGGGCAGCGACAGCGGCGTCGTAAGCTTCAAAGACCCGGATGAGATTCTTCTGCTCCTCGGTGCGCTGATCTTCCGGGAGAGCGACGGCGGCGTCATAATCCGCTCTTTTTCCTGCGTATCCGGCGTCGGTTGAATCGATCAGCGACTGGTTTGCGGTAATGATCTTCTCGTTCTCAGTGATGGTTGTCTCAAGCTGCTGCCGGAGCGTCTCATTTGCCTGGGCCTGCTGCCCAGCAGCTTCCAGATTGGCCTGGTACTGTGCGTTTGCCGCATCCACTTGGGCGGCAAGTGTATTCACTTCCTCTGCCAGTGCATTGGCCTGTTCGGCAGCCTGGGCGGAAGCGGCGTTTGCGGCTTCGATGGCCTGGGCGTTCTGCGCTTTGGCGGCTCTCGAGGAATTGAGGCTGGACTGGAGGTTCAGCTGAGCCTGCTGATTATCCCGTTCCAGATTCGTGGTGTCGAAACTGATGAGGAGATCACCTTTCTTTACCGGCTGCCCGACAACGGCGTTGCACTCTTTGATGGGTGCTGTGACGGGAGAATAGTATGTCTTTGTGTTCTCGCTCTCAATGGTCCCGGTGGCGTTGTAGACTTCTTCCACGCTTCCTCTGGTGACTTCCGTGACCTGGAGGGCAGTCCCGCCGGAGGAATTATCTGACCCGCCTGTTAAGACCGAGAGGCCGAAAGCGCCGCCTGCCAGGACCACAATCACGGGGATGATCACCCATGCAGGAAGTTTTTTCTTCGCCTTTTTCCCGTCAGTCTCGCTGTCTGAGAAGCTGTCGTCCTCGGGTCCTATGTCCAATGTCTCTAAAGTGTCAAATGCATCGTCCTGTTTTGATTTTTTCTTTCTGGAAAACATCATTTGGTGTCCTCTCTTTCCTTATTTGTATAGTCAGAATTGATATCGTCAGATTCCACCTGGCCGTCCATGATGCGGATGACCCTCCGTGCCTGGGCCGCAATATCGTCGTCATGAGTGATGACGATGACGGTACGTCCGTTTTTATGGAGCTCCTTCAGGATGTTCATGATCTCCACCGTGGAGCGGCTGTCCAGATTGCCGGTGGGCTCGTCGGCCAGGATGATGGGCGGCTGGGCCGCGATGGCCCGGGCCACTGCAACTCTCTGCTGCTGTCCGCCGGACAGCTCGCTGGGGCGGTGTTTTAACCGTCTGCCAAGACCGACTTTTGTCAACGCCTGTACGGCGATGCGCCGCCGTCTCTGTTTTCCCAGTCCGCGGTAAATCAGCGGAAGTTCAACGTTGCCGACAGCGTCCAGATTAGGGATCAGATTAAAACCCTGGAAGATGAAGCCGATCTTTTTGTTCCGGATCTCAGAGAGCTGATCGTCCGACAGGCTGGAGACGTCTTTCCCTTCGAGAAAATAATGTCCTGATGTGGGGGTATCCAGACAGCCCAGCATGTTCATGAGCGTAGATTTTCCGGATCCCGAATGCCCTACAATGGCGACGAACTCCCCGCGCTGGATCTCCAGCGAGACGCCGTCAAGAGCCCGGACCTCATTTTCGCCGGGATTATATATTTTATGTATATCCTCGACCTTGATGAGTGGTTCCATTTGAAGTTTCTCCTTGTAGAATTATTGTATTAATTAACTGATACAATAAAACGAAATTATGGAAATGTCAATAGAATATTTATATATAGAAGAAGCCATGCATCAGGAATGCATGGCTCAGACTGTAGACAAAGTTGGTGCTGGATCTTAGCTCCAGCACCACTCTTTTTGCAAAAATACAAACTCCCATATTTTTTTATAAAAAACAAATACGAGTCCTGATTTTTTGTCTTTTCGTTCCCTTACATCCAGAATCTTTGCCATGATTTCTTTTTTTAACTCTTCTTCGTACCATAAAGCCTCTTGAGATGCAATCCGCTTTCTCATTTTTTTACTGTTCGCACAGGCTTTTACGTGAGTGGAATCTACAAACACGGTAGATGTATCTACCAGATGGAACTTCATGCATTGTTCAAGGATATGAGAAAAGATCTGTTCAAACAGATCCGTATCCTTAAAACGGCGGGTATAGTTTTTCCCAAAAGTAGAAACGTGAGGAACCGGATCCAGCATATCTAGACCGAGAAACCAACGATAAGCTACGTTTACTTCGATTTCTTTTATTGTCTGTCTCATACTTTTGATCCCATAGAGATACTGAATAAAAGGGATTTTGATCAGCATCACCGGATCCATTCTTGGTCTTCCGTTATCTGAACAATACTTGTCTTCTACAAGATCATAAATGAAGTTCCAGTCAATTGCCCGATCTATCTTTCGTAGCATGTGATCCTTTGGCACCATGTCATCCATACTGAACATCATCATTTGCTCTCTTTTTTTATCGGCATCCCTTGTCATCATAAGCAGAACCTCCTTATACGGTAATTATACCATGTACGGAGAATACACCGCTTAACTTTCGAGTTGATAAAGGGGATTTTTTCTTGATAAAAAGAGGGGGAGATAGTTGGAATGTCGATAACATAAGAAAAGACCCGGTTCGTATGAACCGGGGACTTTGTCTACAGTCTGAGTGCCACGTTTTCAGTGGCACTATTTTTTTGATATTTAGCAGCAAGTAATGTCACTGATCTATAGCGGTTTAGGAATTAACGAGCAAATATGTTCCGAAATGGGTACAAATCTAATATATTTTTGCATTTTGTTCCCATTTCGATTTTTTTACAAAATATAACCTTATCAATCAATTCTCCCTCTCGCAAAATGTTAACATATATGTTAACATCAATACAACGAGTGAGGTGAGAACATGGATGAACTACATCAGAGGCAGAAAATCATAGATCAGCTTGTTGAAGCCCGTCTTGAGCAAGGGATTTCGCAGGCGGAATTGGCAAGACGGTTGGGCATCCAGCGTTCAGGTATTAGTCGCCTGGAAAGCGGGACACAGAATCCTACACTGGACATGATTCTAAAGATTGCGTCTGCGTTAGGCAAAGATGTTTCACTAGAATTGAGCGATAAGGAGAGTTCCATGAGCAATGTTTACAGCCTTCGTCTTTATGACACTGAACTAATACGCTTTTCTATGGAGAAGCAAGGACTGTACGGCTTAGTAGCTGAGATTTTATACACCAGCAAGGAAAAAGCCCATTTACTTCCTCTTGATATGGAGCTTAGTGGTGAGGGTGTTATTCACTGGCTGGAACGCCGGGTCATTCCCAAGAATCGTGCTTTTGTGGATGAAATCCTCAAAACTCTAGGATTGAGCCACAATGATACTAAAGGTATCATTGATGTGTGTAAAGGTTTGTCCCTAAAC
>DWVT01000099.1 GCA_019120075.1 Candidatus Mediterraneibacter excrementigallinarum | reverse complement strand
GCTGACTTCTTCTGCTTCGGTACAAACGACCTTACACAGATGACATACGGATTCTCCCGTGATGACGCTGGTAAGTTCCTCAACGCTTACTATGACGCTAAGATCTTTGAGAACGATCCGTTCGCAAAACTGGATCAGACAGGCGTTGGCAAGCTGATGAAGATGGCAATCGAGTTAGGAAAACCGGTTAATCCGAACCTGCACGTTGGTATCTGCGGCGAGCACGGCGGAGATCCGAGCTCTGTAGAGTTCTGCAACAGCATCGGACTTGACTATGTATCCTGCTCACCGTTCCGTGTACCGGTTGCAAGACTGGCAGCGGCTCAGGCAGCTATTGCTCAGAAGAACGCGTAATCATTTTTGGAAAATGATGAGTGCTGATATGTTTTAAGGCATATCGGAAAATATAAAAATCCCGTCTCGTTATGAGACGGGATTTTTGCGTTAGCGATGAGATGAAATCCGATCAGAAAGAACTGTTATTTCTTTCCGTCGATGAGTTCGTCATAGGTCACATTAAGTACTTCACACAGCGCCTTCAGTTCAATGTCTGTAACATATCTTTTGTTTGTCTCGATCCTTGTGATCACGTTTTTGTCCATGTCATATCCGTTCAGCTGAAGATGATAGGCAAGAAGCCTTTGCGAGAAATGATTTCTTTTCCGCAGTGCGACCAAATTTTTGCTGATCAGATTTTTCTCTCCTGTCTTTGAGCGTGGTTTTGGCATAGGTTCCTTCCTTTCCGGAAAATGATTTTGTCTCATTTTCTGCACCATTTTTATTGATTTTATATAACCTGATATGTATAATCGGTTGTAAAAGTGAGACAAAAAGGAGCAAAAATGATAAAATGCAACAAACTGAAGACAACGGTGGCTGCGACCGTGGTTTTTGCAGTCTTCTGCGCGGTATTTCTCTTCATCACTTCCGGAGGATATGAGCAGTGGAAAGAAGAAAATTCAGGGATTCCGGATGCGCTCAGCAGCATATCCGACGGGACGACCTGCCGTCTGATCGTAGTGGCAAACAGAAGCGGGATCAGGGATGCGGAGGAGTTTGCGGAAGAAGTGATCAAAATGTGCCGGGAAAATTCATTCCGCTCTCTGCGTCTGTCAACCGATATAAAGGGATGGCCCAAGAAGCTGGATATTCGGGTTTATCTCAGAAAGCGGGATGTCGGCGGGAAGGACCCGCTGATGCGGATCCTCTATGAACCTGTAAATGACGGGGAAAAATATGACATCAGGGATGACAGGGAAAAGTATCGTATGACCATTCTGGAGACGGAGTGAGAGCATCTGCGAAGAATCACAATTTTATATTATTTTTTTCATAATTCCGTCACAATTTGCCGCTATCTTTAGAAATGTAAAAAGGAAATGGATCTGAGAGGGATCCGGAGGAAGAAAAGAGGCAGAGAATTATGAGTGAAGAGTATTTTAACAATGACAATATAGAGAGGCAGCAGGAGAACACAGAGAATGCAGAGAACGCCGCGCCGGAAGGTCAAACGTTCAACTATTCCGAGCAGGGAATGGATCAGAATAAGAAAGAAGAAAAACCGAAAAAAGAGAAAAAGGTAAAAGAGAGAAAACCGATGACTGCAGGCAGAAGATGGGCATCTGTTGTAGCGATGGCACTTGTGTTCGGCCTTGTGGCGGGCGGCACAATGTTCGGTGTCAACACGGCGGCGGAACATCTTACCGGCCGGGATAAAGCACAGATCGGACAGACTCAGACGACCAGTGCAAATGCAGATGCTTCGGATGCATCAGACAGCGGTACCCAGGGTACGGTAGCAGAAGTGGCACAGAATGCAATGCCGTCTCTGGTAACGATCTCAACGATGTCGGTTGAGGAAATGAGAAACTTCTTTGGAGGTACTCAGCAGTATGAAGTGGAGGGCGCTGGAACAGGTGTTATCGTCGGGGAAAATGATACAGAACTCCTCATTGCCACAAACTACCACGTAGTAGAAGGCGCAAGAAGCCTTTCTGTCGGATTTATCGATGAGGAGAGCGTGGAAGCAGAAGTAAAAGGTACAGATGTTGACAATGATCTTGCGGTTGTATCTGTAAAACTGGCGGATATTCCGGATGATACAATGAACCAGATTAAGATTGCAACAATCGGTGATTCGGACGATATGAAGCTCGGAGACCAGGTTGTAGCGATTGGTAATGCACTTGGTTATGGACAGTCTGTGACAAGCGGTTATATCAGTGCGCTTGACCGTGATTTGACTCTTTCTTATGAGGATGGGACAACGATAGATTCAACAGGACTGATCCAGACGGATGCAGCCATCAACTCCGGTAACAGCGGCGGTGCTCTTCTGAATATGAAGGGTGAGCTGATTGGCATCAACGAGGCGAAAAGTTCTTCTGCATCAAATGGTGCAAGTGTTGATAATATCGGATTTGCTATCCCGATCGACAAGGCACAGAGCAGCCTTCAGGATATGATGAACCAGAAGACAAGGGAGAAGGTTGACGAAGATCAGGCTTCCTATCTTGGAATCCAGGGCTCGGATGTGAGTGCGGAAGTATCAGAACTGTATGGAGTTCCTTCCGGTGTAGTTGTAGCGGATGTAGTCAAAGATGGACCGGCAGCAAACGCTGGGATGCAGAAAGGTGATATTATCACAGAGCTGGATGGCCGGACCATCAGCAGTATGAGTCAGCTCCAGCAGACACTGCAGTATTATGCTGCAGGCGAGAAAGTGGATGTTGTCGTACAGCGTTCCGATAACGGCGCATACCAGGAGAAGACTTTGAGCGTAACACTTGGTTCTGCGGCAGATATGCAGAATCAGTGATAACGGGCAGAAATATCAGATCTGAAGTGATGGATGAATCAGAATGAAAAAGCACCGGCAGCGGGAAAGTGATCCTGCTGCCGGTGTTTACTGTTTTAAACAAAGTGACAGGGAATTTTGTGAAAAAGTGAACAGCTGATTGTGAAACAGGTAGAAAAAGTGATGCCGTTCCGCTATAATAGGAGAAGAAAATTATTGGAAAAGCGGAGCGTGACCAGATGCCGGAACAAGAGAAAAAACAGGGAAGAATGAAGTACTGCCTTGCGGAGGCCATGAAGCGGTGTATGAAAAAATCTCCGGTTGAGAAGATCACGGTAAAGGAAATCGCAGAAGAATGCGGTACCACAAGACAGACATTTTACCGGAACTTTCAGGATAAGTATGATCTGATCAACTGGTATTTTGATAAGATACTTCAGGAATCTTTTGAACACATGGGAGAGGGGAAGACAGTATATGAGGGGCTGGTCAACAAATTCCATTATATTGAAGAAGAAAAACTGTTTTTCAGGGCGGCCTTTAAAACCGATGATCAGAACAGCCTGCGGGAGCATGACTTTCGTCTGATTCTTCAGTTTTATACTGAGCGGATCGAGGAGAAGACCGGAAGAAAGCTGTCGGAACAGATGAAATTCCTCCTGGAGATGTACTGTCAGGGATCGATCTATATGACAGTCCAGTGGGTACTCGGCCGGATCAAAGGAACTCCGGAGCAGATCGCGCGATCGCTCGTGGACGCGATGCCGTCACAGCTGGAACAGATGTTTCGCAAACTGGATTTGCTGTGAAAGAACAGGAAAAGTAGAATCAGGATATAACAGCAGGGGAATCTGACGCAGATGTGACAGATTCCTCTTTTTGTAACTTTCTATTTGCCGTCAGGATTGTTAAAATATAAACAGAATATTCCGGGACATGCCGGATAAAAAGAAAGGGAGATTGATGACAATGGCAAACAGAATCATGCTCAATGAAACATCCTATCACGGAGCAGGGGCAATCCAGGAGATCGCTGCAGAGGCAAAAACGCGGGATTACAAGAAAGCATTTGTGTGCTCGGATCCGGATCTGATCAAGTTCGGTGTTACTGCAAAAGTGACGGATGTACTTGACAACGCAGGACTTGCTTATGAAATTTATTCTGATATCAAGGCAAATCCGACGATCGAAAACGTACAGCATGGAGTACAGGCGTTTAAAGATGCAGGAGCGGATTACATCATTGCCATCGGAGGAGGTTCCTCGATGGATACGGCGAAGGCGATCGGCATTATTATCGCCAACCCGGAATTTGAAGATGTGAGGAGCCTTGAGGGAACTGCTCCTACAAAGAAACCCTGCGTTCCGATCATTGCGGTTCCGACAACAGCAGGAACGGCGGCAGAGGTTACGATCAATTATGTGATCACAGATGTAGAGAAAAAGAGAAAATTTGTGTGTGTTGATCCTCATGATATGCCGATTATCGCGGTTGTCGATCCGGATATGATGGCTTCCATGCCGAAGGGGCTGACCGCTTCTACAGGAATGGACGCACTGACTCACGCCATCGAGGGATATACGACCAAGGCTGCATGGGAGATGACGGATATGTTCCATCTCAAAGCGATCGAGATTATTTCCAGATCATTAAGAGGTGCTGTTGCCAATGAAAAAGAGGGCCGTGACGGAATGGCTCTGGGGCAGTATATCGCCGGCATGGGATTCTCCAACGTTGGACTCGGAATCGCTCATTCCATGGCACATACACTGGGAGCAGTCTATGATACTCCCCACGGCGTTGCATGTGCGATGATGCTTCCGATCGTTATGGAGTACAATGCAGAATGCACGGGAGAAAAGTATCGTGAGATCGCAAGGGCAATGGGCGTCAAAGGTGTGGATGACATGTCTGTTGAAGAGTACAGAAAAGCGGCAGTGGACGCAGTGCGTCAGCTTTCTACAGATGTGGGAATCCCGACGAAGCTGGATGCCATCAGGGAAGAAGACCTCCAGTTCCTTGCAGAGTCCGCGTATGCAGATGCGTGCGCACCTGGAAATCCGAAGGATGCCAGTGTTGAGGATCTGAAAGATCTGTTCCGCAAGATCATGTAATCATCTGCCTGAGAGGGAGCTCCTGACTGTACAGCATGTATGTGCAGTCAGGGGCTCCTTTTTGTACATAAGCCCGGCAAGCGGACGCCATGCTTGCATGAGCGGACATTTGCCGGGCAACGGACAGCGGCGTTGAACCATACATTGGACGCTCGCTTAGCGCGGACCGAAGCGGAGAAAAACGGTGCACCCATTGTCGAAGGAACCGTATCACACGACAAATCCCGAATTTTATACTGGACGTATTGGTCAATAAGAGGTAAAATTAAATAAAATATTGGCCGGAAATGAAAAGAATTCTGGGCAAAATGCAGAAAGGAGATAACATTATGAAGTCTTTTGCTTATGTTATCACTGACAGGGCAGGGATTCACGCAAGGCCTGCCGGAACGGTCGTGAAGACGGCGCAGAAGTATGTGTCCGATATTCTGATAAAGAAAGGAGATAAGGAAGCCGACGCGAAGAAGCTGATGCAGGTCATGGCCCTTGGTGTGAAATGCGGCGAGGAGATCATCGTTGATATCTCAGGGGAAGATGAAGAAGAGGCATGTCCGGCGGTGGAAGCGATTTTCAAAGAGCTGCTGTAGGTCTGAAAGAAAGCTGGCTGTAAAATAAAAATATATGGAGGAAAGCAGAAGATTATGGGAAATATTTGGCATGATATAAGTGAGGACAGGATATTTCCGACGGATTTTATTTCCGTGATCGAGATATCAAAGGGGAGCAAGAAGAAATATGAGCTGGATAAAGAGACAGGCCTTATCATTCTTGACCGGGTGCTGTACACATCTACGCATTATCCGATGAATTATGGGTTTATTCCCAGGACTCTGGGAGACGACGGGGATCCGCTGGATGTTCTGGTTATGTGTTCGGAACCGCTGGAGCCGCTGACGCTGGTGAGATGTTATCCCATCGGTGTGATGAAGATGACAGACGGCGGCGCAGGTGACGAGAAAGTGATCGCAATCCCGTGGGCAGATCCGACTTATGAAGCGTATACAGATATTTCAGAACTGCCGAAGCATATTTTTGATGAGATCAGGCACTTCTTTACCGTATACAAGGATCTTGAAGGGAAGAAGACCGCGGTCAATGAATTTGACGGCGCGCTGGGCGCGGTGCAGGTGATCGAGGAATGCATTGGCCGTTATAAGAAAAAATATGGCGCTCAGGCAGCAGAGCCCGCCGGGGAGGAAACAGCTCAGGAGAGCTGAGAACAGGATACATAGGCAGCAGATGAGACTGACAGAGAGGAGAATGACTTATGGAAAAATTAGGCGATAACATTAAAAAGATCTTACTTGCAGGAATCGGAGCTGTGGCTGTCACAGCAGAGAAATCGAAAGATCTGCTTGATGAAATGGTGGAGAAAGGAGAACTGACCGTAGAGCAGGGAAAGGTCCTGAATGAGGAACTGAAACATAATATCAAAAAGACGGTGAAAGAGAAAGTCAATGTTTCAGTGAAACCTTCTTCGGCAGAAGAACTGAGCGAGCTTCTGGGGAAAATGAGCCCGGAGCAGATCAAGGCTCTGAAAGAGCAGATCCAGAAGATGGAGAGCGAAGAGGAAGAAGACGACGTGCCGGATGATATAAAAGACGCTCAGGAGAATACAGGAGCAGATGAGTAAAAGAGAACCGATCGAATATAATTCCAGATTGAAGGAGATCACCGCAGTTTTAAGAAAGCATAACATCACCCGGGGAGTTACACCGAAAAAACTGCGGCTGATCATCGAAGATCTTGGACCGACGTTTATCAAACTGGGGCAGATCATGTCCATGCATTCCGACATCCTCCCGAAAAGGTATTGCGATGAGCTGATGAAGCTTCGCTCCGAGGTAACGCCGATGCCTTTTGAAGAAGTGATCGAAGTGATCGAAGAGTCCTACGGCCGTTCGTGGAAAAGAGTTTTTTCCGAGATCGATCCAATACCGCAGGGCTCTGCTTCTATTGCCCAGGTGCATCGTGCCGTCCTGCGCACAGGTGAGGAGGTCGTCGTAAAAGTACAGCGCAAAGGAATCTATGAGACCATGGCGAGAGATATCGCACTGCTCCACAAGGCAGTCAAACTCCTTCCTCCGGTGAGTATTAAAGGGATGGCGGATCTGGATCTGGTTCTGGATGAGATGTGGTCTGTCACGAGAGATGAGATGAACTTTCTGACCGAAGCGTCGAATATGGAGGAGTTTGCCCGGCGGAACAAAGATGTGAATTATGTCGGGACACCGATCCTTTATCAGCAGTTTACGACGGTCCATGTTCTGGTAATGGAATATATCGACGGGTGCGGGATTGATGATAAAGAAGCGCTTCTGGAGAATGGATACGATCTCAGGGAGATTGGGACCAAGCTGGTGGACAACTATATCAAGCAGGTCATGGACGACGGATTTTTCCATGCAGATCCCCACTCGGGAAATGTCAAGATCCGTGAAGGGAAGATCATATGGATCGACATGGGGATGATGGGCAGACTCACGGAACATGACCGTGAAGTGATCGGCAAAGCTGTGCAGGGAATCGCGCTGAATGATGTAGGGATGATTCTGAATGCGGTTTTGGCGATTGGAGAGTTTAAGGAGAAACCGGATCAGAAGCAGCTCTACGAAGGAATCAGCGCTCTTCTTACGAAATACGGAAATACTGGCATAGGAAACATTAATGTTGCGGAAGTTATGTCGGACCTTATGGACGTGATGAAAGACAACAAGATCAAGATGCCCCATGGCCTGACCATGCTTGCCAGGGGACTGACGCATATGGAGGGAGTCCTTGCCGATATCGCGCCGGATATCAATATGGTGGAGATTGCCACGTCTCATATGGCGGGGAATCTGTTGCGGAACTTTGATCTGAAAAAGGAATTCAAGAGCAGTGGAAAAAGCATTGTCAAGTCCATGAGGAAAGCACTTGACATACCTTCCCTGCTGGCAGATATGATGCATGAATACCTTCTCGGCCAATCGAAGATCACGCTGAACCTGGAGGTGACAAATGACCTTTCACAGCTCCTTAGAAGGCTGGTCCGCAATATCGTCATGGGACTCTGGGTTATGGCCCTTCTTATCAGTTCCAGTATCATCTGTACGACCGATATGAAGCCGAAGATATTTGGAATTCCTGCGCTGGGCGCGTTCGGATATGTGATGGCGTTTATTATTGTCATGTATGTATTCATTAAGCATATGTTGTCGAGAAAATGACAGAATTTTCAGAAAACGGTCTCAAAGAGTGCCAGGTACTTTTTGAGAGCATTTTCAGAATTTTCTTGACATGGGACACAACTGGTGATAGAATTCAAAAAAACAAAATAATGATTTAAACCGTTGAAGCGGAGATCAAAGCAGTCATGCGCGCACA
>DWVT01000098.1 GCA_019120075.1 Candidatus Mediterraneibacter excrementigallinarum | reverse complement strand
AGCGATAGAGGCAAATCCGGAAACTGATAAGAAGAAAGACGATGAGAAAGAAAAGAACAAGGAGGAAGGTAACCATTATCTGATGAGCCAGGAGGAACTGGAGAACAAGATCGCCACACTGACCGGAGGCCGTGCCGCCGAGGAAATGGTGTTCCACTCGGCTTCAACGGGGGCGTCCAACGATATCGAGCAGGCGACAAAGCTTGCCCGGTCCATGATCACCCGGTACGGCATGAGCAAGGATTTCGACATGGTGGCTATGGAGACAGTGACCAACCAGTATCTGGGCGGAGATACTTCCCTCAGCTGTTCTGCGGAAACTCAGGCGGAGATCGACCGCCAGGTGGTGGAGCTTGTGAAAAAGCAGCATGAGAAAGCCCGGAAGATCCTGGAAGAGAACCGGGAGAAACTGGATGAACTGGCTGATTATCTCTATGACAAAGAGACGATCACAGGAGATGAATTCATGAGGATATTAAACGCATGACGCCGGTTGTACTGACGGATGCGGTTAATTCATATAGATATTACAAGAGAAAAGAAAGGCGGAAATACAAATGGGAAAGACGATCAAAGAAACAATGCAGGAATTTACAGTGAGTCAGGCTCTGAAATATCTGGAGGGAAATCCGGAGGAGAATATCCCGAAACTGATGTCATTCGTGGACCGGTTTATGCCCAAGGACTGGTATTCCAGCCAGAGAAACGCGATCCGGAAGTCCATTGAGGAGAAGAACAACTGGTATCAGCTGATCCTCCGGATGTATGAACTGGATCCGGGCGTGCGCCGGACGTTTTTCCAGAACTTTATCACCAACGCCAGCCTGAAAGGGAGCGCGACCCAGGAGGAGATGTCAAAGAAATACAACTGCAACGTCCCGTGGGCAATCCTGCTGGATCCGACCACGGCGTGCAATCTGAACTGTACAGGATGCTGGGCGGCAGAGTACGGCCATCAGTATAACTTAAGCCTGGAAGATATTGACTCCATTGTGCGTCAGGGAAAAGAACTGGGAACTTATATGTATATTTACACGGGCGGCGAGCCTACAGTGCGCAAGAAAGATGTGTTTAAGATCTGTGAAATGCATCCGGACTGCGAGTTCCTTGCCTTTACAAACGGAACCATGATCGATGAGGAATTCTGCCAGGAGATGCTCCGGGTGAAGAACTTTGTTCCGGCGATCAGCCTGGAAGGATTCGAGAAAGCCAACGACGGACGTCGTGGCAGCGGCGTATATGAGAAAGTACGTCATGCCATGAGCCTGATGAAGGAGCACAAGCTTCCGTTTGGTATCTCCGTATGTTATACCAGCCAGAACTTTGAGGACGTCAGCAGCGAGGCATTCTACGACATGATGATCGAGAGCGGAGCCCTCTTCGTATGGTTCTTCCACTATATGCCGGTGGGACACGGGGCCGTGACAGATCTGCTTCCGACACCGGAGCAGAGGGAAGAAATGTACCGCAGGATCCGTCACTTCCGCGAGACCAAACCGATCTTCGGAATGGACTTCCAGAATGACGGAGAGTACGTGGGCGGATGTATCGCAGGAGGAAGAAGATATCTGCATATCAACGCCAAGGGAGATGTGGAGCCATGTGTATTTATCCATTACTCCAATGTAAACATCCATGACACCTCTCTTCTGGATGCGCTGAGAAGCCCGATCTTCCAGGCTTATCACGACAATCAGCCGTTCAACAGCAACCATCTGCGTCCCTGCCCGATGCTGGAGAATCCGGAGCGCCTGAGGGAACTGGTCAAGGAGACAGGAGCCGTGAATACGGATTATCAGGATCCTGAGAGCGTGGATGACCTGTGTGACCGGTGCGAGCCTTACGCAGAGAGCTGGAAGCCGACGGCGGAGAAGCTGTGGGGAGAGAACCACAAATAAAACCGATCAGGAAAACAGGTGATGCCTGAAACATTTTTCCAATTTAAGAATCCTATTGAAAAAGAACATGTGTTCTGGTAATATAATATCAGAACACATGTTCTTTTGCGATAAGCCTGGCAGACGGATGCCGTGCCCGCACGGGCATCCATTTGCCGGAAAGGAGACGACAGAGATGGAAAAAGAACGGGTCTACGTCTGTATCGATCTGAAATCCTTCTATGCCTCTGTGGAGTGCCGGGAAAGGCATCTGGATCCGATGACTGCAAATCTGGTCGTCGCGGATCCGGAACGGACGGAGAAGACGATCTGTCTTGCTGTGTCCCCGGCGATGAAGGCGCTGGGGATTCCCGGAAGATGCAGGGTATTTGAGATCCCGGAAGGGATAAACTATATTATGGCGCCGCCGCGGATGCAGCTCTATATTGACTATTCCGCCGAGATCTACGGGATTTATCTGAAATATATCTCAAAGGAGGATATCCACGTCTACAGTATCGACGAGGTCTTTATGGATGTAACAGATTATCTGGAAATGTATCAGATGTCGGCAAAGGAACTGAGTGTACGGATCATGCAGGATGTTCTGGAAAGTACCGGGATCACGGCGACCGCAGGGATCGGGACCAATCTTTATCTGGCGAAGGTGGCGCTGGACATTACGGCGAAGCATGTGGAGGATCATATCGGGATCCTGAATGAGGAGAGCTACCGGATGACGCTGTGGGATCATAAACCGCTGACAGATTTCTGGAAAGTGGGGCGCGGGACCGTCAGCCGGCTGGCGCGCGCGGGGATCACGACCATGGGGGAGATCGCCCAGGCGGATGAAGATCTTCTGTACCGGATGTTCGGCGTGGACGCGGAGCTCCTGATCGATCACGCGTGGGGGAGGGAGAGCACGACAATGGCGGATATCAAGGCGTATAAGCCGAAGTCCAATTCCCTGTCAAGCGGGCAGGTGCTTCCCCGGGATTATCATTTTGATGAGGCGAGGATCGTGGCGAAGGAGATGGCGGATTCACTCTGCCTGGAACTGGTGGATAAGGGACTGGTCACAGATTCTGTTACGCTTCATGCGGGATACAGCTATCGGCTGGAGAAAAAATCGGCTCACGGTTCTGCAGGACTTAATTCGGCCACCAGTTCCTCGCGCCAGATCATTGCCTGCACGGAGCAGCTCTTTGACCGGATCGTGGACAGGAGGACTCCGGTGAGGCGGATCAGCCTTACGTTTAATCATGTGATGGATGAGGCGTACCGCCAGTATGATCTGTTTACCAGTCCGGAGGAACTGGAGAAGGAGAACCGGCTTCAGAAGGCTGTGATCGATATCAAGGAAAAATTCGGGAAGAATGCGGTCTTAAGAGGAATGGATCTGCAGGATGGAGCGACAGCGATGGAGAGAAACTGTCAGATAGGAGGTCATAAAAGTGGGAACCAGAGCAAAGATGAGCAGAGAGATGCGGGCAAAGCAGTTCATGCCCTTCGCAGCGCTGAAGGGATATTCCGAGGCGCTGCGAAGAAAAGAGAAGATCACAGTGCCGCGGCCGGAGTTCTCCGAAGAGTATCAGGAGGAACTGGACCGGACACTGAGACAGGTGCATAAAAACGATATGATCTCTGTTGTATATTTTTCGAGAGGAGAATTTCGGAAAGTGACCGGGATGGTATCCAGGATCGACCCGACGGCAAAGGTGATCCGGGTCGTGGATACGAAGATCCCGATGGGGGATATCTATGAGATCGAGGAGACGTCGCCGATTAAAATGGCGGGCTTGTAAAAACTTTTCTGATTTTCGTGACATAATCAGGAAACAAGTCAATGTGACGAGCTCGGGAAAATTTTTTTCATCCAGATATGAGGACAGTCTTCATCCAGATCCGGCTCTCCGTAAGCGGTATAGCTCTGTTTTTCATAAAAGGGTCTTGCCTGCTGCTGGGCGTGGAGGATCGCTTTCTGACCTCCGGCATCACGGATGGCTGATTCTGCGGCTGCGAGAACTTCTGATCCAAGTCCTCCTCCGCGGTACTTTTTCAGGATTGCAATCCTTCCGATGACATACTCGCCTTCTTCCT
This sequence comes from Candidatus Mediterraneibacter excrementigallinarum, assembly GCA_019120075.1. GTDB lineage: Bacteria > Bacillota > Clostridia > Lachnospirales > Lachnospiraceae > Mediterraneibacter > Mediterraneibacter excrementigallinarum. The sequence continues at coordinate 36,289 of DWVT01000098.1, read as the reverse complement.
GTCCGGGGAAAAAGCGGCATGTCCCGACCGGAGTCCCTTCTATATATAGAACAATGTGAGCCGCAGTCGGGTCTGTGTTATCAAATTCATCGTGAAATCCCTGTTCTTTCATGAAGACTTCTTCCCGGATCCTGGCGGCATCGTCCGGGAGGGTGTCATAAATCTTTATATCCATTTTTTTATCCTTTCGCTGAGTGTGTTGTGAGTCTGCAGACACATTAACATCTGCGGCAGGGGACGTCAAGAGAACATGCCATTCCTTCAAAAAAATGTATATAAAATCAGAATATTACTTCAAAAAAGTGTGATAATACTATTGATATTCCTTCAAAAAAATGATTTACTGAATATGAGCCCGGAATTTAAAAAGGAAGTGAGCAAATGCAAAGGAGAGCAATGAAAGAGCTGGTCCGGTGGAAAAATAAGAGAAACCGTAAGCCGCTCATACTGAAAGGTGCAAGGCAGGTAGGAAAGACATGGCTGATGAAAGAATTCGGGAACCGGTATTTCGACAGAATCGCATATGTCAATTTTGACAGTGATTCCCGTATGCGCAATATCTTTGATCAGGATTACGATATATCCAGGATCATACGGATGATCAACATAGAAACCGGCGTACGGATTGAACCGGAAAAGACATTGATCATATTTGATGAAGTACAGGAGGCGCCGAAAGCGATCTCATCATTGAAGTATTTTTGTGAAAATGCACCGGAGTATGCCGTGATCGCGGCCGGCTCGCTCCTGGGAGTGTCGATCCACGAAGGAGTGTCATTCCCGGTTGGAAAAGTGGAGACGATTGAGATCCACCCGATGTCCTATGGAGAGTTTCTTACAGCAATGGGAGAGGAAACACTTGCCGGACTGATCAGAGAAAAGGATTATGATGCGGTAAATATGTTTTCAGACCGGTATATTCACTGGTTGAAGTTATATTACTATATCGGAGGTATGCCTGAGGCCGTGAATGACTATGCGGAAAACGGCGACATAATTACTGTCCGGGAGATACAGAATGAAATCCTGAAGCTGTATGAAAATGATTTCAGCAAGCATACCCCGGATTCCGAACTGCCCAGGATCAGGATGGTGTGGAATTCCGTTCCCCTTCAACTGGCAAAGGAAAATAAAAAATTCTTTTTCGGACAGATCAGACAGGGAGCGAGGGCAAAAGATTTTGAACTGGCTATTGAGTGGCTGCTGGACTGCGGATTGGTCGGAAAAGTATACCGTGTGGAAAAACCGGCGATACCTCTGAAAGCGTATATAGATTTTTCTGCATTTAAGATCTATCTTCTGGATATAGGGCTTCTGGGTGCGATGAGTGAACTGGATGCCCGTTCGATCCTTGAAGGAAATGATCTTTTTACCGAGTTTAAAGGGGCGTTGACAGAGCAGTATGTTTATCAGCAGATCGTGGCTGAAACAGAATATACGCCTTATTATTTTTCCGCGTCCTCTCATAACGAAATCGATTTCTTGATACAGAAAGAGGGGGAAGTCGTACCGGTTGAGGTAAAAGCGCAGGAAAATGTGAAGGCAAAAAGTCTGAAAGCCTACTGTGAAAAATATAAGCCGGTACAGGCTGTGCGGACATCTATGGCGAATTACAGAGAACAGGACTGGCTGACAAATCTGCCGCTCTATGCGGTTGAAAATCTGTAAAACTGTCAGTTAAGATTTATGCCGTAACTATCGTTGTAATGATGTCGTGTTGTCATGTTTAAATGTATTGACAAATGTCTCTGCTTCCCATAAACTGAATAAGGTTATACATTAAGATGCATGGCAAGGAGTGAGACCATGAGTGAGAATATCATAGAACTGAAAAATATAAAGAAAGTATTCGATGATACGGTAGTCGTGGAGGATTTTAATCTGACTGTGAAGAAGGGCGAGTTTGTAACATTCCTGGGACCCTCCGGCTGCGGTAAGACGACGACGCTGCGCATGATCGCCGGATTCGAATTCCCTACCGAGGGACAGATCCTCCTGAACGGAAAGGATATCAGCCATATTCCCCCGAATTTAAGACCGATCAATACGGTGTTCCAGAGGTATGCCCTGTTCCCGCACCTCAATGTCTATGAGAATGTGGCGTTCGGACTCAATCTGAAGAAACTGCCGAAATCTGTGATCGCGGAGAAGGTAAAGAGAGTTCTGGAGGTAGTGGATCTGGAAGGGTTTGAGAAGAGGGAGATCTCAACGCTGTCCGGCGGACAGCAGCAGAGGATCGCCATTGCCCGGGCTATCGTAAACGAGCCGGATATCCTTCTTCTGGATGAGCCGCTGGGAGCGCTGGACCTGAAGATGAGACAGGAGATGCAGCTGGAACTGAAATCCATGCATGAGCGGCTGGGGATTACGTTTATCTATGTGACCCACGACCAGGAGGAAGCGCTCACCATGTCAGACAAAGTGGTAGTCATGTCCGACGGTATGATCCAGCAGATCGGCACGCCGGAAGAAATATACAACGAACCGAAGAACGCCTTTGTGGCGGACTTTATCGGAGAAAGCAATATCTTTGAGGGAAGGATGGCGGCGTCCATGACGGTGGAATTCTGCCAGACACAGTTCCCATGTGTGGACAATGTACCCAAAGATACACGGGTGGACGTAGTGGTCCGTCCGGAGGACGTCATCATCACTACGCCGGAGCACGGGCAGCTGAAAGGCGTGGTGGATTCCACTGTGTTCAAGGGAATGTACTATGAGATCACGGCTCTCTGCGGAGAAAATGAGATCGTGATCCAGAGTACGAAAAATGTACAGCCGGGATGCGAGATCGGGATGCGGATCGGACCGGATGAAATCCATGTCATGCCGGCAGGCGTGATGATGAACGTGTTCGAAGGGACGATCACAAAAGACGGACGGGCAGCTTTTGCCGGAGGAGAATACGCCTGCGATCTTACTCAGCTGTATGAAGGCTCGACGAGAAGCGGGGAGTGCACGGTCGTTACTTCCGACGGACAGGAGATCAGCCTGGCAGGCATGGAAGTGACTGTGGAGGTGCCGGTCAAGGCGGTGTCCATGAGCGACGAGGCCAGAGAGTACCGTGCTCACGGACATATCATTTCCTTCATATATAAAGGAAGCCATTACAACTATACGGTGCGCACGGAGGACGAGGAGGATTTCGTGCTTGATGAGGATGATCTGTGGAACGAAGGGGATCATGTCAGCCTGATGATCCCGGAAGACCAGATCATATTGAAGAGAAGGTAGGAAATGAAGATGAAAAATATTCGGTTCAGCCGGAAACAGCTGTGTATTCCGTACGCACTGTTCCTGTTCTGCTTCGTCATACTTCCCCTCGCAGTGATCGTGTACTATGCGTTTACTGACGGGAGCGGAAGATTTACGCTGGCAAACCTGCTCAGTTTTTTCTCAAATGGAAATACCATAGGAACTCTCTGCTACAGCCTGGTCATCGCCGCGGTGGTGACGCTGGTCTGTCTGCTGATCGCATATCCGGTGGCCTACGTGCTGGCAAGGAGCGGCCTGAAACGTGCACCTGTGATCCTGATGCTGTTTATCATGCCCATGTGGATCAACTTTACACTAAGGCTGACAGCACTGAAAGAGATACTGACTGTACTGGAGGGAAACCTGTCACTGCATCCGTTCCTCAATACGGTGATAGCCATGACCTATGATTTCCTTCCGTTTATGATCCTTCCGCTGTACACGACTCTCCTCCAGCTGGATGAGAGCCTTCTGGAAGCGGCAAGCGACCTGGGAGCGGGACCGGCAGCGGTATTCTTCCGGGTGACGCTTCCCCTTTCCATGCCGGGAGTCATCAGCGGCGTTACCATGACATTCCTTCCGGCGATGACCAACTATGTCATCCTGGATATGATCTACAACAGCACATATATCATGGGCTCTCTGATCGGAAGTTATTTCAATATCTATGACTGGAACAACGGGTCCATGATCTCACTGATCCTCTTTGCGGTGATCTGTATCATTACACTGATCACGGGAAAAGGGGACCGGAATAATGCGGAGAACAGGGGGGCGATACTCTGATGAAAAAGATACTGTCTTATTCCTGGCTTGCCCTTGTGGCACTGTTTATGTATATCCCGGTACTGACCCTGGCGTTTTACAGCTTTACAGAGTCTACAACGATCGGAGCGGTCCGGGGATTTTCCCTTCACAATTATGTGACCCTGTTTACAACGGAAGAACTCCGGAACATGATCATCGGCACTGTGCTCCTGGCTCTGGGGGCGGCAGTGATCGCATCGATCCTGGGAACGCTGGGCGCGATCGGAACATTTTATTCCAGATCGGTCACAAGGACGATCATCGAGACGGCAAACCAGGTGCCGGTAGTCAACGCAGATGTTGTGACCGCGTTCTCCATCTGTATCCTGCTGATCGTTGTGTTCGGGATCGAGAAGAATACGTTTGTCCCGCTGGTCATCGGCCATGTGGTCCTGTGCGCGCCGTTCGTGTATCTTGCTGTGATGCCCAGGCTGAAACAGATGGACAACGGGCTTTACGAGGCGGCCCTGGATCTGGGAGCAACACCTTTCCAGGCGCTTTACAAGATCGTGATCCCTCAGATCATTCCGGGCATTGTTTCCGGATTCATGCTGTCCGTTACTCTGTCGCTGGACGACTATTTTATTTCCACGTATACAAAGCCGGCCACATTCGATACCATCAGCACCTATGTGGTGAATGCGACAAGAGGAGCTCAGACGGAGATCAAGACTGCGCTCTGGGCGCTGTCCACAGTGATCTTCCTGGTGGTGATCCTGGTGGTGGTGGTCATGAATGTGGCGTCTGTGAGACAGACGGAAAAGCAGGAGGTGAGTTCGTATGAGAACAGAGAAAAAGACTGAGAAGCTCTTCTGCCTGCGAAATCAGGAACTCCGATTGGCAAAAGCAGTCATCGCCGGAGCCCTTGCTCTTCTGATCATCCCCGTTCCGGCAGCCTTTTCCGGGAACACGGCGCTTACAGTATCAGCTGCTTCCGGTGAAGAAAGCGGACAGGCGGAAAACGGAGGAAAGAGCAGCAAAGAGAAAGTAACACTGCGGATCGCCAACTGGGAGGAGTATATCGACGAGGGAGACTGGGATGAGGAAGAAGCCATCGAACTGGAGGACGAGGAGAACACGGTGATCCTTGGAGAAAACTCCATGGTGGAGGACTTTGAAGAGTGGTACCGGGAGACTTACGGCATAGAGGTAGACGTGGAGTATTCCACTTTCGGGACCAATGAGGATCTGTATAACCAGCTCACGCTCGGAAATGATTTTGATCTGGTCTGTCCCTCTGAGTATATGTTCATGAAGCTGATAGCGGAAGACCGGCTCCAGCCGCTTTCAGAAGAATTCTTTGATGAAGAGACAGAGGAGAATTATTATATCCGGGGCGTCTCGGACTATATCAGAAACATATTTGACACAAACACAATAAACGGAGAACCATGGAGCAGATATGCGGCGGGATACATGTGGGGAACCACGGGGATCGTCTATAATCCCGAAGAGATCACCAAGGAAGAGGCGTCTCACTGGGCAATTTTGGCAGATCCGAAGTACCGGGGACAGGTTACTATCAAGGACAATGTCCGCGACAGCTATTTTGCCGCACTGGGAATCCTGAACGAGGACGAACTGCTTGATCCGGAGTTCTTGCGTTCGCCGGACCGCCTGGAGCGGATCGCAGAGGTGATGAACCGGACGGATGAGAAAACGGTAGCCGCCGCGGAGGATATCCTGAAGCAGATGAAGGAAAACGCGTATTCCTTTGAGTCCGACAGCGGAAAGGCGGATATGGTGACCGGAAAAGTGCTGGCAAACTACCAGTGGTCCGGGGATGCGGTCTATACTCTGGATCAGGCGGAAATTGACGACTACTATCTTGCCTACGCGGTGCCGGAGGAGTGCACCAACGTCTGGTTTGACGGATGGGTGATGTTAAAAGACGGAATTGACGGGGACGCCGCAAAACAGCAGGCTGCGGAAGCGTTTATCAATTTCATGTCGAGACCGGACAATGTGGTCCGGAATATGTACTATATCGGTTATACTTCAGTCATCGCAGGAGGCGACAGCGATATCATCTACGCCTATGCGGACTGGTGTTACGGAGCTGAGGAGGATGCGGAGGATACATTCGAGTATCCGGTAGGATTTTTCTTCAGCGGGGATAATTCTGATCCGGACTATGTGATCACAGCGGAATCCGATCAGGCGGACCGCCAGCTTTTTGCTCAGTATCCGCCTCAGGATGTATTGGAGAGGGCTGTGGTCATGCAGTACTTTGACAAGGAGAACAATCAGAGGATCAATCAGATGTGGGTGAATGTCCGGTGTTTTGACCTTACATCCCTGTCATGGCAGGACTGGGCAAAGATCGGAGCAGGGGCGGTCATCCTGCTGGCCGCAGTGATGATCTTCCTTAAGAGGGATGATATCTTCAGAAAGAGATGAATAAGGAAGTGACCGCCAGAGTCCAGGACAGGTCCGGGCTCTGGCGGTCACTGGCGAAAGGAGAGGTGCGGGCTCAGGCCTGCGCCTCTTTCATATATCCGGAGATCAGAGTGAGGAACCGTTTCAGCACCGGCTGATCAAGACCGTACTGGTAGTAGACCCCGAAAGAGATCCTGGGAAGGTCTGTTACCGGGATATAACACAGTCCGCTGTCTCTTGCATGAGGAATATCCGGATACAGGGTATATGCAGGGAGCGCTTTTGCGATAGCAAAGGCGCTTTCCACGTTTTCAGCAAAAAACCTCTGCCCGGGGAGCAGGCTGCCAAGGATGCCGCTCTGGATCGTAAAGAGAGAATCCGGGATCTGACGGGGAGAGCAGGCGATATAATTTCCGGTGAGCTGTTCCTTTGTAAGAACTTTGTGCTGAGCCAGGGGATGTTCCGGGGAACAGACACAGGTTGTGGGAGCAGAGCAGAGTTCCCGGAAGAGAAGGGGGGACAGCTTCTGTTCGTTTTTTACGCCCAGGGCCGCCTGGACCTGATTGTTCTCGATCATACTGAGGAGTGAAGGGAAAGGGATAAGGCGGATGTTGGGGCGCAGCAGGGGAAATTCCTCTGACAGCTTTTTCAGCACCGGAGGGAACAGGTTCATCTCCATATAGTTATGGCAGCCCAGCTCAAGAGGGATAAAGTCCTTGTGGCTGCCCAGACGTTCCTTTGCGGAGAGAACGGTTTTCAGGATGAGCTGTGCATCTGTCAGGAACAGGGCGCCTTCATGGGTGAGCGTGACACTTTTACTGGTCCGGTTGAACAGCTTGACTTCCAGCTCTTCCTCCAATGTCTGGATCTGATGGCTGACTGCGGGCTGTGTGATCTTCAGAGAGCGGGACGCCTTGGAAAAATTCAGGTATTCCGCCACTGCGATGAAACATTCTAACTGTACTGTGTTCATAGACGAGCCTCCTGTGAAATATGATATAAAAAAATAATCGATATCTATAAAAGATGTTTATTGATTATAGCACTTTTGAATTTCACATTCAATGAAATATGCGATAAAATTTCAGAGGACAGAAAATAAGGATGCGAACTGTTCGGGTGCGAACAAATATGACAGACTTACAGGAGGTATGCCACAGAGATGACAGAAGGTTTCAGGAGAGAAGAGCTGCTTTTTATGATGAAGAAGATCAGTCTGAATCTGACAGCACAGCTGGAACTGAATTTAAAAAACAAAGGTATGACAGGGAGCCAGGTTTATTTTCTGGTCTATATTTTGAGACATCATCCGGACGGTACATATCTTACGGAACTGTGCCGTGAGATCGGGGTGTCAAAGGCAACGCTTTCAGCGTTGATCAAGAAATTAAGGGAAAAAGAGTATCTTTATTTTCTTACAGATCCGGATGACGTCCGGAAGAAAAAAGTGCTCCCCACGGCGAAACTGCTGGCGGAAGGCGACGAGTTTGTGCGGAAGGCGGATCAGATGGAAGAAGAAATCTGCAGCGCGCTCGACCGGAAGGAGAAAGCCCAGCTCTGGGATTTGGAGCAGAAGCTCATGAGGCAGCTTGCCGGAATGGAACACAGTGAAAACGATGAAAAAAACAGACAGGAGGTATATCTACCGTGAGAAAAGTATTACAGCAGCTTAAACAGTATAAGCGGGACACATTTCTCTGTATCGGTCTGACAGCTCTGGAAGTAGTCATGGAAATATTAATGCCCTTTGTCACAGCCATTATCATAGACAGAGGTCTTGAAGCCAGCAATCTTCCGGTCGTCTACCGGTACGGTGCCCTGATGGTGGGCATGGCGTTTCTCAGCCTGATCTTCGGCGCTCTTGCCGGAAAGAACGCAGCAAGCGCCTCGTCCGGACTGTCGGCGAACCTTCGTGAAGCGATCTACGCCAACATCCAGACGTTTTCATTTTCCAATATCGATAAATTCAGCGTGCCCAGTCTGGTCACACGTATGACAACGGATATCACCAACGTGCAGAACGCGTTTATGATGGTGATCCGTGTGGCTGTCCGGGCGCCGCTGAACCTGATCTTCAGTTTTGCCATGTGTATGTTTATCAACCGGCAGCTCAGCGGAATGTTCCTGATCGCAGTCGTATTCCTTGTGATCGTGATCGGTTCCATCATGGTCGTCACACTGAAGATATTCAGACAGGTATTCCGCAGATATGATGACCTGAATGCAAGCGTTCAGGAAAACGTGACAGCGATCCGTGTGGTCAAGGCATTTGTCCGTGAGGATCATGAGAATGAGAAGTTCTCAAAAGCGTCCAGGATGCTTTATGACCTTTCTGTGAAGGCAGAGGGGCTTCTGGCATTCAATAATCCGGCTATGATGGTGGCAGTTTACTTCTGCATCATCTCGGTTTCCTGGTTCGGCGCTCAGTTTATCGTGGGCGGTACTCTGACTACCGGAGACCTGACCAGCCTGTTCAGTTACATCATGTCATTGCTGATGAGCCTGATGATGCTCTCCATGGTGGTCGTTATGATCAGTATGTCCATGGCAAGTATCCGCCGTATCAGCGAAGTGCTGAATGAAAAGGCTGATCTGACGGATCCGGAGGATCCGGTCATGAATGTACAGGACGGAAGGATCGATTTCAATCATGTGAACTTCTCCTACAAGCATGGCAGCGGAAAGAACGCACTGTCCGATATTGACCTCCATATAAAGAGCGGAGAGACGATCGGCGTTATCGGCGGCACAGGTTCCGGAAAGAGCAGCCTGGTCAACCTGATCTGCCGTCTCTACGATGTAGATCAGGGTTCTGTCTGTGTAGGCGGCGTGGACGTCCGTCAGTATGACACGGAAGTTCTGAGAAATCAGGTATCTGTGGTGCTTCAGAAAAACACCCTGTTTTCCGGTACGATCCTGGAAAACCTGCGCTGGGGTAATCCGGACGCCACCGACGAAGAATGTGTCGAGGCATGTAAGGCTGCATGTGCGGACGAATTTATCGACCGGATGCCGGACGGGTACAATACCCGGATCGAGCGGGGCGGCTCCAACGTTTCCGGAGGACAGAAACAGAGACTTTGTATAGCCCGCGCTCTGCTTAAGAAGCCGAAGGTGCTGATCCTGGATGATTCCACCAGCGCTGTGGATACGGCAACAGACGCAAGTATCCGCGCTGCTTTTGCAAAGGAAATCCCGGGTACGACAAAGATCATCATCGCACAGAGAGTTTCCAGCGTCCAGTCCGCGGACCGGATCCTTGTACTGGACGAGGGACGGATCAATGCGTTTGATACCCATGAGAATCTGCTGAAGAACAACGCCATTTACCAGGAGATCTACAATTCACAGCTTGAGGGAAGCGGCGATTTCGATCAGCCGTCATAAGTCAGAAAGGAGGAATTGATCTATGAACGAGAAAATGAAAGATCAGAAGTCCGGATCCCGGGTCAACACAGCTACGAAGCTGATCAGCAGGGTCATCCGGTATATGCTTCATTACTATAAATTTCCGTTTTTGCTTGTTATAATCTGCATCCTGATCACTGCGATCGCAACTGTTGTGGGCGCAACATTCCCCCAGACGCTGGTGGATGATTATATCACCCCGATGCTGAAGACGGGATCGGATGATTTCAGCGGTCTTGCTTCACAGTTGGTCCGTCTGGCATGTATCATGGGAATCGGTGTTATCACCGCTTTCTCCTACAACCGTATCATGGTAAATGTCAGCCAGGGAACAATGCGCAACTTAAGGGACGACCTGTTCCGCAGGATGGAGTCCCTTCCGATCAAATATTTTGACACTCATGCGCACGGCGATATCATGTCCGTGTACACCAACGATGTGGATACACTGAGACAGCTGCTGAGCCAGAGTATTCCCCAGATCATCAACTCAGTGATCACCATGATCGCCACACTGATCACCATGATCATCCTGAATCCGGCGCTGACTGTGATCTCCATCCTGACGGCAGCGGTCATGCTTGTTGTAACATCCAATTTCTCAAAGCTGTCCGGGCGGTACTATATCCGTCAGCAGATCGACCTTGGAGCTGTGGACGGTTTCATCGAGGAAATGATGGACGGCCAGAAGGTCGTAAAGGTCTTCTGCCATGAGGAAGCCGCAATGAAAGACTTCCACGAGGTAAATGAACGGCTGAGAAACAGTACCAACAAGGCAAACAGATACGCCAACCTGCTCATGCCGATCAACGCCAACATCGGATGGATCAGCTACGCGCTGGTGGCGATCGTCGGAGCTATTCTGGGCATCAACGGACTTGCCGGAGTTACTATCGGTACAGTGGTCACATTTGTAGGACTGAACAAGAGCTTTACGAACCCGATCACACAGGTCAGCCAGCAGATCAACTTCGTTGTCAATGCGGCAGCCGGAGCGCAGCGTGTATTTGATCTGATGGATCAGACTCCGGAAGTGGATGAAGGATATGTGGAACTGGTCAATGCAAAAGAGGATGAGAACGGCAATCTGACCGAATCTCCTGTCAGGACCAACATCTGGGCATGGAAACATCCTCACAAGGCGGAAGGAACCGTGACCTATACAAGGCAGGAAGGCGGCGTTGTCTTCGACGACGTGGATTTCGGATACAATGAAGACAAGATCGTCCTTCACAATATCAGCCTTTACGCAGAGCCGGGACAGAAGATCGCCTTTGTCGGCGCGACCGGCGCAGGTAAGACGACCATCACAAACCTGATCAACCGTTTCTACGATATCGCGGACGGCAAGATCCGTTATGACGGAATCAATATCAATAAGATCAAAAAGCCGGATCTGAGAAGATCACTTGGAATGGTGCTTCAGGACACCCACCTGTTTACCGGAACCGTCATGGACAATATCCGTTATGGTAAACTGGACGCTACAGATGAAGAATGTATTGAGGCGGCGAAGCTGGCAAATGCAGACGGATTTATCCGCCGTCTGCCCGATGGATACAACACAATGCTGACCGGGGACGGAGCCAACTTAAGCCAGGGGCAGAGACAGCTCCTTGCCATCGCCCGGGCGGCCGTTGCGGATCCGCCGGCGCTGATCCTGGATGAGGCGACCTCCTCGATCGATACCCATACCGAGAAGCTGGTGCAGGCAGGTATGGACGCCCTGATGAAAGGCCGTACCACATTTGTCATTGCCCATCGCCTGTCCACAGTCAAGAACTCTGACTGTATCATGGTCATGGAGCAGGGCCGCATTATCGAGCGCGGTACTCATGACCAGCTGATCGAGGCGAAAGGAAAATACTATCAGCTGTATACAGGAAATTTCGCGGATTAGAAAATCCGGATCATTCACAATCCCGTTCCGGGAAGTCCCAGCCGAGGGCTTCCCGGGGCGGGGGTTTATATTATATTGACAAATTTTGCCCCGTTAAGACGAAAAATTATCTATCCGAAATCTCTGGAATCTTCTATAATGCCCGTAAAACAGAAATTATTTTTAGGAGATGGTCAGATGGAGAAATATCTGGATACAGCATTATCAGCAAAAGAAAGGGCGCAGGATCTTCTGGGAAAGATGAGCCTGGAAGAGAAGATGGGACAGGTCAACTGCCTGTTCCCCTACGGGGATCACTGGGACCTGCTGCAAAAAATGGCGGAACACGGGATCGGGGAGGTAAGCACCCTGGAAGTGCGTTCCATCAAGAGCCTGGAGGAAGCCGTGCAGTGGCAGAGAAAGATACAGAAGATGGTGATGGATCAGAGCGAACATCACATTCCGGCTATCTTCCATATGGAAGGGCTGTGCGGACCCTTCATCCAGGATTCCACCAGTTTCCCGTCCGGGATCGGCAGGGGATTCACCTGGGATCCTGAACTGGAGGAACAAGTGGCGCAGACGGTGAGCAGACAGGAACTTGCCTGCGGCATCCCGGACCGGCTTCTGGATGAGGTATACGGAAAACCGTTCCAGGCGGCGATCAGTGAATCCGGCTTGAGAGGGATCATGCCCTGTTACTGTTCGATCAACGGGGAGCCTGCCTCGGCGTCTCATAAGATCCTGACAGATCTTCTCCGCGGCGAAATGGGCTTCGACGGAGTCTGCGTCTCCGATTACGGCGCAGTGGGAAATGTACATAATGTGCAGCATGTGGGAGAGAGCGTGACAGACGCAGGCTATCTCTGCATGAGTGCCGGAATGGATATGGAGATGCAGATCTGTACCGGGTTCAATGAGGAATTAAAAGAACGTTTCCGAAGCGGGGAGGCGGACATCCGGATCCTGGATCAGGCAGTCCTGCGCGTGCTGGAAGCAAAATTCCGGATGGGTCTGTTTGAACAGCCCTTCGCCCTGGACGGGGAAGAACTGAAAACGGAGTTCTATAATGATAAGGACAGGGAAGTTTCCCTGAAAGCGGCTCTGGAATCCCTGGTGCTCCTGAAAAACGACGGCGCCCTGCCGCTAAAGAAGGGAATAAAGAAGATTGCGGTGGTCGGCTGTCATGCGAAGAACGCAAGAAGCTTCTTCGGCGGATACACCCACCTGAGCATGGAAGAAGCTGTACATGCTGTGGCAAACTCCATAGCAGGGCTGAAATCCGGCTCTGTGGATGGAAAGAAGATCCCGATGGTGCCGGGAACACAGATCCAGAGTGATGAGACAGAGGAATTTGACGAGATATTACGGCAGCAGAAACCCGGGTGCAGAAGCCTTCTGGAGGAATTGAAAGTAAAACTGCCTGATGTTGAGATCCTCTATTCCTACGGATATCCGGTGGCGGGAGATGACCTTTCGCACATCGATGAGGCGCTGGAGACGGTCCGTCAGGCGGATCTGGTGATCATGACCCTGGGCGGAAAGCACGGCTCCTGTTCTGTAGCGACGATGGGTGAGGGAGTGGATGGCACAAATATCAATCTTCCTGTCTGCCAGGATACCTTTATCCGGCGGGCGGCGGAACTGGGCAAGCCCATGATCGGCGTTCATTTCGACGGACGTCCCATCTCCAGCGATATTGCGGATCAGTATCTGGACGCGATCCTGGAGGCGTGGAATCCTTCTGAGACCGGGGCGGAGGCGATCGTGAAAGTGCTCACCGGAGAGTATAATCCGGGAGGAAAGCTTCCTGTCTGTGCGGCGAGAAGCGCGGGACAGATCCCGGTTTACTACAACCATCCGAATGGTTCCGCATGGGATCAGGGAGAGAGCATCGGTTTCCAGAACTATGTAGATATGCTGCACACGCCCAGATATTTCTTCGGATACGGACTGTCTTATACAGAATTCTCCTATTCTGACCTGAAGCTGGATCAGAAGGAGATCGGACCGGACGGAAAGATTCGGATTGGTGTAACAGTGGAAAATACAGGAGACCGGGACGGCGAGGAAGTGGTGCAGATGTATTTCCGGGATCCCTGCGCCAGCATGACAAGACCGGTAAAGGAACTGGCAGGATTCTGCAGACTGCCCCTGAAAGCCGGTGAGAAGAAGCGTGTAACCTTTACGATGGAAGCAAGCCAGACTGCCTTTCTTGACCGGGAGATGAAGTGGAAGATCGAAAAAGGCGAGATCGAGATCCAGGTCGGAAGCTCTTCCGAGGATATCCGGCTGAAAGATTCCTTCCGGATCAGGGAAGACGGATGGATCGGGGGAAAAGACAGGGCGTTCTACGCAGCGCATAAGATCACCGGCTGTGAAGCCTGATGCCGGTCACACAGGAGGAAAAGAAGATGTACGATGCATTTTATCCGGGGAAAACGTGGCTGGATACAGAAGGAAAACGGATCCAGGCACACGGGGGCTCCGTCATGTACATAGACGGGACTTATTACTGGTACGGAGAGAACAAGGAGAAGACGACGGGGAAGGATGAAATCTGGCACTGGGGAGTCCGGTGCTATACGTCGAAAGACCTCTACAACTGGGAGGACAGAGGACTGATCATCCCTCCGGAGCCGGAGAATCCCGGCTCTTCTCTGCATCCGTCATCCATGATGGACCGTCCTCATATCATTTACAATAAAAGGACAGGGAAATATGTCTGCTGGCTGAAGATCATGAACCGGGACGGAAGCCAGACAGAGACGGTGATGACAGCGGACAATATACTGGGACCGTATACAAAAGTGAGGGAGGGGCTGCGGCCTCTGGACATGAGCGCCGGAGATTTTGATCTTGCGGTTGCGCCGGGCGGAAAAGCGTATTATTATTTTGAGAGGGTACACAGTGAGACGATCTGTGCGGACCTGACACCGGATTATACGGATGTGACGGTATATTACAGCACCCATTTCCCGCATACAGCTCCGCCTTACGTCAGAGAGGCGACGGCCCATTTTTACCGGAAAGGGAAACATTATCTGGTGACTTCCGGGACCACGGGATATCTCCCCAATCCTTCTGAGATCGCTGTGGCGGACCGGTGGGTGCCGGGACATATGGACTGGAAGTATGAGAACTATAAAAAGACTTTTGAGCAGATGTTTGATCCGGACTATCACGGGGAGATCAATACAGAAGATTATGAACTGGATTCAAGCGTGGATACATCTGTGGCGGATTATGTGTGGCTTCCGTTCCGCTTTAGCGGAGAGATGGGATATCTAGACTGGAAAGAGGAATGGAGGATCGAGGATTTTGAGTGACAGATTTATCTGTTAAATAAATATAATGAAAGAAGGAGAAAAAGATGAGATTAAAAGAAAATGCAGACCTGATTCGTTTCCTGGAGAAGGTAAAAGAGTGTGAGCACGATGTTTATTTCTATACGGGAGAGGGGGATAAACTGAATCTGAAGTCCACGCTGTCCCAGTTCCTTTTCTCTGCGGTAGCCGCAGAGGATGAGATGCTCAAAAGCGGAAAAGTGCTCTGTGATGATCCGGAGGAGTATACAAAGCTGGCAGAATTTCTGGAAGGATGATGTGAGTGAAAGAGATAAATGTGGTGCCTTACCGGCTGGCTCAGCTCTCCGGGATCGTCCACGGAGCATGCGGGATGGATTCCTGGTGCTTCGGGCCCGGAAAGAAGCTGTATATGTCCACTTCTCCGTATGAGAAAGAAGCAGGATTTATCGTGGACAGGACTCATACAAAATGGGGAAAAGGACGACCCTATGAGTGGTGCATTGTGGGAATGTGGCTTTGCACATGGCTGATGTTCAGCGCGTCTCCGGAGTGGAGCGGTGTGATCAAAGGAGCATGGATCTTCTGCATGTATTGCCTGGTCAACGCTGTATTTTATACCATGCTCAATGCCAACGGAAATGTTTACATGGTGCGTGCGTTTAAAACTCAGGATGAGTATGTTGCTCTGAATACCTACGGCGGGATCATCCCCATGCTGACCGCGTTTGCTTTTAACATAGCTTTCCCGGTTGCCATGGCAAAGATCGCTACTTCGCCGGCGGGATGGAGCAGACTGGTGGCTGTGATCGCGGTACCTCTCGCCGCCTTTGGAATGCTTCGCTTCCTCACGATAAAAGAGACCCATGAGGTGGAGGCAGTTTCCGCTACAGAGAAAATTTCACTGAAAGATGTGGGAATGATCCTGAAACATAACCGCTATATCTATATTCTGGCAATCGCAACGCTGGTCATGAACTTTGTGACAAATATGGGAATCAATACATACTATTTCACTTATATCGTAGGAAATGTAGGACTGATGGGAGCCCTGTCGGTGGTACAGATCGTCATCATCCCGCTGATGTTTGTATTCCCTCCGATCATCCGGAAGTTTTCCAAACAGAAGCTGATCATGGCGGGAATCCTCACTACATGTGTCGGTCTGTTCATCAACTTTATCGCAGGCAGCAACATGACACTCCTGATGATAGGCGCTCTGCTCCAGAATGCCGGCGCCGTACCGATCTCCATGCTGGCTTCGCTGCTCATCGTTGACTGCGCGGAGTACAATGAGTGGAAGGGAATGCGCCGTATGGAAGGCACGCTGGGAAGCGTAAACGGATTTGCATCAAAGGTGGGGGGAAGCCTTGGTACCGCTTTTGTAGGTATCATGATCGGACTTGCAGGATATGACGCAAGCGCGGCAGTGATGCCGGATTCCGCGATCCTGATGATCCGCCTTCTTTATTCCCTGATCCCGCTGGCACTCTATGTTGTGGTATTCATCGCAATGGGATTCTACAAAGTAGAGAAAGATATGCCTCAGATCCTGAAGGACAACGAGGAAAGACGCGCTGCATATCTTGCAGAGCATCCGGAGACGGAAAATAAATAAACAGACAGATTAAAAAGGCAAAAAGCTCTGTTTCTCCGATTTGGAGAGAACAGAGCTTTTTGTCTTTATGATCTTTATTTTCAGGTGATACCTTAGGAAGATCAGGTACAGTGCCGGAAGGAACGGTCCGTGATGATCCGGGCAAAGATCAGTCCCAGCGGCAGCATCATAATGATCAGAAGCGCGGAGACAAGCCACGGAGCGGAGAGTGTCAGAGACATTTCTCCGATATTATATACCGCACGGTACAGATAGAGTCCGGGCACCATGATCACGATGGACGGCACTGTGACCGAGATCCTCGGATACCCCAGCTTTTTCATGAGAAGTGACGCCAGCAGACCGGCGGTCAGTGACCCGATGAAAGCAGCGACAGCTGCAGGGAATCCGGCAAGATCCACAAGTTCAAGACGCAGCGTGTTGGCAACAGCTCCGATCAGCGCAGCAGAGCCTGCGATACGGAACGGACTGTTGAACATGACGGAGAATCCGAACACACCCACAAAGCTGGCAATCAGCCTCAGGATCAGGTGCAGTTCCGGGGAGAGCGCCAGATCCGGGAAGTCGTTGGGCTTAAGCCCGAGGATCATCGCCATGACCCATGCTGTGATGGTGGCATTTACCACGATGATCACAGCGTAGGCAAGACGTTCAAGTCCGGAACGCATATCCAGCTTTGCAAGGTCAATGCCGCTGGTGATGAACGGAAATCCCGGGATGATAAACAGCATGGCGCAGATATATCCCGCTTCATGCCCGCCGGGGATGTGGAGGAACATCTCTCCCAGACGCAGCGCCGCTATGTATGCGAGACAGCCTAACGCAACGGACAGGATCGTGCACATATACAGCGTATAGTGCCTTTTGATCAGTGCCGCCCTCAGGAAATTTCCGGCTCCGGCTCCGATGAAAGCGCAGAGCATTTCAATCGGACCGCCGCCAAGCAGAAAGGTGAAGGCCGCGCAGGCGAAAGCGGCGGCAAGGCCCAGCTTCGGAGGTGTGTACAATCCTTTGAGTTTCTGGATCTCGTCCAGTTCAGACTGAAGCTGCTCCCCTGATTTGTGAACTCCCTCTTTTGGAAATTTCTTTACAAAGCGTTCCAGCTTGTCCAGCTTCAGTGTGTTTACTCCCGTGTTGTTCAGTGCCAGGGAGTTGGTGAAGGTCTTGTGTCCGTCGAAACAGGTGTACACGATCGTCATCAGACCGATGCTGGCGGTGCATGTGACGCCCATGCTTTCGGACAGCAGGTTCATCGCGCTCCTGACCCGCCATGCCCCGGTGCCGCAGGAGAGGAGCATCAGACCAACCCTTCCGATCAGCGCCGCTTTTACCGGTACACTCGCCTCTGTGATCGGTTTGTCTTTTACATGTCCGGTGTAGTCATGCCAGTAGATATCCATATGATTCGGGATGATATTATCTTTTACCATAGTGATTCCTTTCGATAACTGTAAGTGCTTGTTGACAGGTTTGTTTCAATTATATTTTTTCCATGTAACAGTATAGTTGGAATTGCCGAAAAGTCAAGAGAAACAAGTCAGGAGAAACGTCGTTGAAAATGAGTTATGCCTGTGATATTATATCTGAAGGCTGTAAAAGAGAAAGGAAATGATGCAGATGAGCAGATATGATGTGATCATAATCGGAGCAGGCCCCGGAGGGATCTTTGCTGCGTATGAGCTGATGAAAAAGGCGCCGGAGATGAAAGTGGCGGTATTTGAGGCGGGAAATCCGCTGGAGAAGAGAAAATGCCCCATCGACGGGAAAAAGGTGAAAAGCTGTATCAACTGTAAGACGTGCGCGATCATGAGCGGATTCGGGGGAGCCGGGGCGTTTTCTGACGGCAAATATAATATTACCAATGATTTCGGAGGCACGCTTTACGAATATATCGGAAAGGAAACAGCCATCGATCTGATGCATTATGTGGATGAGATCAACGTTGCCTACGGAGGAGAAGGGACAAAGATGTACTCCACTGCGGGAACAAAGTTCAAGAAACTGTGCATGCAGAACAGACTGAAGCTTCTGGATGCCTCTGTGCGGCATCTCGGAACAGATATCAATTACGTGGTGCTTGAGAACCTGTTTAAGGAACTAAAGGACAAGGTGGAATTCCGGTTCAACTGTCATGTGGATGATCTTGAGATCACGGAAGACGGATACAGAGTGACTGCCGGAGGCCGGACGGATGAGTGCGGAAAATGTATCGTGTCCGTGGGAAGGAGCGGAAGCAAATGGATGGAGAAGATCTGCGGCAGACTTGACATTCCGACCAGATCCAACAGGGTGGATATCGGAGTCCGGGTTGAACTTCCCGCCGTTATCTTTTCTCATCTGACAGACGAGCTTTATGAGAGCAAGATCGTGTACCGGACGGAGAAGTTCGAAGATAAGGTGAGAACATTCTGCATGAACCCGTATGGGATCGTGGTGAACGAGAATACCAACGGGATCGTGACCGTGAACGGACACAGCTACGAGGATCCGGAGAAGCAGACAGAGAATACCAATTTTGCCCTGCTGGTAGAGAAACATTTCTCGGAGCCTTTCAAGGACAGCAACGGCTATGGCGAGAGCATCGCCCGTCTTTCCAATATGCTGGGAGGAGGCGTTCTGGTCCAGCGGTTCGGGGATCTGATCCGGGGAAGAAGGAGTACGCCGGAGCGGATCGAGGAGGGATTTGTCCGTCCTACATTATCCGCATCGCCGGGAGATTTGAGCCTGGTCCTTCCGAAACGGATCCTGGACGGGATCATCGAGATGGTCTATGCCCTGGACAAGATCGCGCCCGGAACGGCGAATGATGATACGCTCCTCTACGGTGTGGAGGTAAAATTCTATAATATGGAGGTACAGCTGGACGACCATCTGGAGACAGTACACAAAGGTCTGTATGTGATCGGCGACGGCAGCGGCGTGACACATTCACTGTCACACGCTTCTGCGAGCGGAGTCTATGTGGCAAGAGAAATCGCGGGAAATAAATAAGGATAATGATGAGCATAAAAAGGAAGATTTTTCCTGAATTTGTGAAACATTTATGAAGATACCGTGAACATCCATGAAATTCTGGAATCTCATGTTATACTTTAAATTATGTTACAGAAAAGTTACAGAAGAAGGTGAAGCATGAGAAGGACCAGAAGATTACGAAATATACTTGCAGCAGGGATTCTCCTGCCGTGTATGGCAGTGACGACCGTTACGGCGGCACCGTCCGCAGAAGACCTGGAGCAGCAGAAATCAGAGGCGCAGAGTGAAGCAGACAACCTGCAGGCGCAGCTTACGGAACTGCTGAATAAAGTGGCGGAGATGGAAGAAAAGCTGATCGATACGGGAGAAAAGATCACTCAGGCACAGGAAGATCTTGAAGAAGCAGAGGCAAAAGCGGAGCAGCAGTACGCTGATATGAAGATCCGCATCAAATATATGTATGAAGACGGGCAGTCCGACGCATGGGAAGCCCTTCTGACAGCGACGGATTTTACTGATTTTATCAACAAGGCGGAGTATGCGAGCAGCGTCCATGCCTATGACCGGCAGAAACTGGAGGAGTTGAAAGAGACGCAGCAGGAGATCGCGGATCTGAAGGAGACCCTGGAGACAGAGCAGGCAAATCTGGAAGAGCAGCAGACAGAATATCAGGCTCAGGAGGAGAGCGTCAATGCAGAATTGACCGCGAAAAAAGCTGAAGTAGCAGATTTCGACGAGCAGATCCAGGCGGCAGCGGAAGCAGCAGCCGCGGAGGCTGCCGCAAGAGAGGCAGCGGAAGCGGCGGAGTCCGACAGCAGTTCCGGAGGAGACTCCTCATCGAACGGAAGCCAGAGTTCTCAAAGCAGTCAGAGCACAGCGTCAGACAGCTCCGGAAACAGCGGCTCATCCGGAAATTCATCTACAACAGGAAACAGTTCCTCCGGGAATAGCTCGTCTGGCAGCAGTTCCTCCGGCGGCGCTTCTTCCGGGAGTACATCGTCAGGAGGCTCATCCGGAAGTTCCTCTTCAGGAAGCACATCGTCCGGGAGTTCTTCATCGGGAAGCACTTCCTCCGGGACGTCCAGCGGAAACACAACCGTAGCGCAGGCAATCATAAACGCGGCATACAGTCAGCTGGGAGTGCCTTATGTTTACGGCGGAACAACGCCGGGCGCGGGCCTGGACTGCTCCGGACTTGTCCAGTACTGCCACGCGGCTGCCGGGATCTCACTTCCACGGACATCCGGCGCCCAGGGCGGAAGCGGCATCGCAGTCAGCAATCCCCAGCCGGGTGATATCGTATGCTACAGCGGGCATGTGGGAATTTACATAGGAAACGGACAGATGATCCATGCGCCCGAGCCCGGGGATGTGGTGAAGATCTCGAATGTGTACGGTTCGCCGTGGTACCGGCGGTGCTGGTAATATAACAGAATAGAAAAAGACTTCCGGAAATGATATGCTCCAAAATCTGACCGAAGGTCTTTTTATTTTACAGAAAAGTCTGCAGGTGAAGGTCATTTTGTCAGGATGCCGGAAAATCTCTCTTGACAAAATATTTGCTCAGCGTTAATGTTTAGTTGTAAATATTTTAAAATTAAACTTATTTGCGAGGCGAAAGATGAATTATTCACTGGATACGCTGCTGTACGGAATGCAGTTCAGAAGACTGATGGAGAAGGAGATGCAGCCTATTGAGACCGAGTATGGTCTGTACAAGATCGATGTACAGATCCTGCTTTATCTGAAGCATGCAGGCGCTCAGAATACGTCCAAGGATATTATGAGGATGAACATGTTTACCAGAGGCCATATCTCACAGTCGTTAAGCCGTCTTCAGAAGAAGGGGTATGTCAGGATGGAGCAGGATCTGGAGGACAGAAGGTGTACGCACAATTATCTGACCGAGAGTGCATCGGATGCTCTCAGCAAGATTGAGAGGATGTCTAAGCAGATCAGGAAAATCGTTCTTGAAGGAGTGACGGAGGAAGAACAGAAGGTGTTCGCGACTGTCGCCCAGAAGATGACCCGCAATATAGAGAAAGTTTTGTAGAAGACCCTCTTTGAGACAGGTGCCCCGGAGTGAGTTTTTCCGGGACGCCTGTATTTTTAAGTAAATTGTTTAAAAATAAAATATTTATGAATACAATAAACAGGAGGATGTCATTTATGGAAAAACTGATCATTTTTTATGACGATACGAGGCCGAGCTGCTGCAGATGCATCAGCAGATTTGAAGGGAAAGAAAATGTAGAGTGCAGGAAAGCGTCCGAATATCTGGAAAAATCCCTGTTCTTTGCGACAAACGCGAGGATCGGACTTGTGTTTGAGAGTGATGACGGAAAGGTTCCGTACGTGATCTCCCATGTTATCTGGAGGATGAATGCGGATAAGACAAAGGACCACATGATCCTTGTGACCGGCGGCAGACGGGAGTTCAAGGCCATTGAGACTGCAAGAAATGACATGGAGAAGAGAGGATACCATGTCCGCAACATTTATATCCGGTATATGCTGGAAAAATATAAATTGAAGGAAGAGGACGTGGCGGAATGGGTCCTGCATGATATGGAGACAGATCAGCTTAAAAGTGATGTGAAAGAGAAATATAAGGATATGTCCAGAAGAGAAGTGGCAAAGCATCTGAGAAAAGAGTTCCGGCAGTACAGAAAATATCAGAAGGACCGCAACAGGGATCAGAAGGAGAAACAGGGAGAATGAGCGCAGGATGACAGGAAGAATTCAGGAAAAATGATTCCGGTCGGAAAAAAGGCAGAAACCTGATCCTGGACTTTTCCCATGTATACCCGGAAGAGGGTGAAGGTCCGGCTAAAGGAATACGGCGGATCAATCTGACCGGTATCGACGGTACGGATATGCAGCAGCCACTGTTCCCTCAGCTGACCAGCTGCGGAAACTGGGCCGCGGATGTACTGCGGGATAATCCGTTCCTGGAGCAGCTGATCCTGGCAGGACCGGATCAGAAGAGTATGGAAGGAATTCCGGAGAAACTCGTTGAAGACAGGAAAGAAAAACTGATCTGTATCAGCCGGGAAGAGATAAAGGAAGGAAAGATTGACGAAAAGGTTTCCCGGATACACATGGAACTGCCCATCTATATTTCCATCGACAAGGATGTCCTGGACCGCAGCGGGGCGAGGACGAACTGGAACCAGGGAGATATGCCGACAGATGTTCTGGAAAAACTGCTGCGGTATGTGTTCAGGCACCAGAGGGTGATCGGTGTGGATATCTGCGGAGAATGCAGTCTTGCGGAGCCGCTTCCGGAACTGCTGGAAGATCAGAGGGTGAACAGGGAGACTGATGAGCTTCTGTACCGCTTTCTGTCAGACCTGTTCCGAAAATATGACTGAAATGTATTCCGGAAGATGCGGCTGAAATTTATTTGCGAAAATCACAGATTTTGAGTATACTGTGAAAATGAATATGAAAATCGCAGGCTGACTGGTCTGATCATTCTGACATCAGTCTGATGTGAAGACGGATTTTACATTTACAGAGGAGAGAAGACATATGGATTTTCACAGTATATTTACTTCCCGCTGCCTGGTCACGGACGGGGCGATGGGAACATACTACAGAGAAAAATACGGAGAGGGAGCGGGTGTTCCTGAACTGGATAACCTGAAGGATCCCGAAAGGATCCGCAAGATCCACAGGGAATATATCGAAGCGGGGGCGGACATTATCCGGACCAACAGCTTTGCTTCTAATATACAGACGCTGTGCAGAGATACATCTGACCGGACAAGGGAAGAACAGCTTTCCGTCGTTTATGAAAATGTATCCGCGGCCTGCCGGATCGCACAGTCCGCGGTGGAAGAGCAGGAACGGATACAGGGAAAAGAAACGGAAATCTATATTGCAGGAGATATCGGTCCGATTCCGGAACAGGGCGGGGACGATGAAAAAACCGGGAATATCACAGAAGAATACAAGACCATGGCAAAGGCGCACCTGGACGCAGGAGTACGTCTGATCTGGTTTGAGACTTTTTCGGATCTTGAGAGGATCCTCCCGGTGGCAAAGTGGATCCGGTCTGTCAGCGATGCTTTTATCATGACCGGTTTCTCGGTAAATATGTTCGGTTATACAAAGAGCGGCGTGAGCATGAGTGAACTGCTCCGGACGGCAAGGGAAAGCGGGCTGATCGATGGTGTGGGATTCAACTGCGGGATCGGACCGTCGCATCTGAGCAGACTGCTGAAGCGTCAGGATCTGGGGGATATGATCGTCTATGCCGCACCCAACGCGGGTTATGCTGACCGGATCGAGAACAGAATGGTCTATCGGGATAACTCTGAATATTTCAGCAGAGCAATGGAGGAGATTGCAGAGCTGGGAGTCAATATCATCGGAGGATGCTGCGGAACCAATCCTGCGTACATAGAAAAACTGGCAAGGACCGTCGGACACAGAACCCCTGCAAAGAGGCTTTCAGACAGCCCGGAACAGCGTGTCGAGTCAGAGATCCGTTATGACAATAATCTGTTTATCCGAAAACTCTATTCGGGAGAGAAAGTGGTCATTGCGGAGCTGGATCCTCCCTTTGACGGAAATGACAGGAAGATGGGAGAGGCTGCGGCTGTCTTAAAGGACGCCGGTGTGGAGATGATCACGTTTTCCGATTCTCCTATGGGAAAGATGCGTGCCTCTTCCGTACTTGCAGCGGTGAAGATCTCAAACCAGCTCCAGATCGAGACCATGCCTCACATGGCATGCAGGGACCGGAATGTGATCGGGATGGGATCGGATATCCTGGGGGCGTACATGAACGGGATCCGGAATTTCCTGTTTGTGACCGGGGATCCGGTGCCGGCGGGCGACCGGGGAAATATTACGTCTGTCTATGATTATCATTCGGTTACGCTGATGAACTACGTAAGGCAGATGAACCGGGAACATTTCGCGGAGGATCCGATCGCCTATGGAGGCGCGCTCAACTATGGAAGAGCAAACATTGACGCGGAGATCCGGAGGATGGAGAAAAAATGCGAGGCGGGCGCGTCCTTTTTCCTGACCCAGCCTGTCTATTCCGACGAGGATATCGAGAGGATCCGGTATATCAAGAGCCGGATCGACACGAAGATCATCTGCGGGATCATGCCCCTGGTAAGTTACCGGAACGCGGTGTTCATGAAAAATGAGATCACCGGGATCAACGTACCCGATGAGATCATTGAGCAGTATGATAAAGACATGAGCCGTGAAGAGGCGCAGGCCGTGGGCGTGAGGATTGCTGCAGAAATTGCGGAGAAACTCGGTGAGATTGCCGACGGATACTATTTCATGGTGCCCTTTAACCGGGCGGGAATGATCGCTGAGATCCTGGAGAGGATGAAGAGGGACGGTTCCGCATTTCGCAATTGAAGGAGACGAGGAAAGAAAATTGTCGGGCTTTTGTAAGAAGAAGCTTGACAATTTTCTTTTTGATAATATAATTATCTTTGATAATTACTTAAAGTAATTAAAAGAACAGGAGGAATTTTATGGACATATCATCAGTAAAGCAGTTACTGGAATCCTGTCATAATGCCAAAAGGATCACGGAGCTGATGCCAAAGCTTCCGGCAGGGATGACTCCCCGCCATATCCACGTGATCGATGCGATCTGTGAGATTGAAAAGAATGAAGCGGTCGTCCGGGTCAGCGATATCAGTGACTATTTCAATGTCACCCGGCCCAGTATCACAAAAATGGTCAATGAGCTGGAAGAGATGGGTGTTGTCAGTAAGACACCGGATTCGGACGATAAGAGAGTGATCCGTGTAAGCCTGACAGAACTGGGACAGGAATATTATGAGTTTTATATTGAAAAATATCAGTCCTGGGTGGCAGAGCAGGTAAAAGGGATAGACCCGGAGTATTTCAGAATTACTGTTGAAACTATCAATCAGGTCTATAAGATACTCAGTACACATAAAATGGAGGAAAATGAAAAATGAAAGAATCAGAGAAACGAATCGATGCAAAGCTTGTGCTCTCCATTCTGGCGGCGGGGATCATGTCTTTTTCCGGCGTAGTCGTCGAGACTGCCATGAATGTTACCTTTCCGACTCTGATGAAGGAGTTCGGGATCGGAACATCTACGGTGCAGTGGATCACAACAGGTTATCTGCTCGTTCTTGCGATCATCATACCGGCCTCTTCTTATCTGAAAAAAAGGTTTAAGATGAAGGCACTGTTTGTGACGGCGGTATGTCTGTTCATCCTCGGTACGGTCATGGCGGCTGCGGCCCCGGTATTCCCGGTACTTCTGGGAGGAAGGCTGATCCAGGGAGTGGGAACAGGAATTGCACTGCCAATGATGTTCAACATCGTTCTGGAACAGGTTCCGGAGAACCGGCTGGGACTTATGATGGGCATCGCGACCCTGATCACGGCGATAGCTCCCGCGGTCGGACCGTCCCTGGGCGGAGTGATCGTCAGTTATTTCGGGTGGAGGATGATCTTTGTTGCGCTGCTGCCTCTCCTGATCCTGTCATTCCTGTTCGGGGTAACTTCCATGAGACAGGTGACAGAGACGGGCAGGGTTTCTTTTCAGATCATTGATTATCTCCTGCTGGCAGCAGGGTTTGCGTGTTTTATCTTTGCCACAAGTATGGCTTCGGAAGCAGGATGGACCAGCGTAAGGGTGATCGTGCTCTTCCTGGTGAGCGTTCTGGCCATTGTAGTGTTTTACCGGCGCAGTATTCATTCACAGTCACCGCTTATTGATGTAAAGGTATTTCACAGTGTCACGTTTACACTCAGTGTTATAATACTGCTTCTTATCCAGTTTATCTGTCTGGGGCTGGGATATCTGATCCCGAATTATTCTCAGATCGTTTCCGGTGAGGAAGCGCTGATTGCCGGGTGTCTGCTGCTTCCGGGCTGTATTCTGGGAGCATGTATCGCTCCGGTGAGCGGCAGGCTGCTGGACCGCTTCGGTGCAAAACGTCCGATCCTGACCGGTGTGGCGGCGATCATGATTTCTCTGTTCTGCTTCAGCTTTTTCGCTACAAGGCTTACAACAGCGCTGTTTATCGCATTTTATCTGATCTTTACATTCGGTCAGGGATTCTCGACGGGAAACACTATGACGAACGGACTCCGGCAGCTCCCGGAGAATCTGAACGCGGATGGAAATGCTGTCTTTACGACGCTCCAGCAGCTTGCCGGAGCGATCGGTACTTCCGTGGTCTCGACGATCGTTGCGTCCGTCCAGGCGGCGCGGCCGGATGATATGGCTCTTGCCACCATGGAAGGCAGCAGGAATGCCTTCTATCTTCTTGCAGTGCTCGCGGTGGCAATGATGTGCTGTGCATGCGGGGTGTTCTTCGGGAAGAAAAGCAGGATATGACTACAGCGGATAATGTCTGAAAAACAGGATTTGCTTACCTGGGTATAGGGTGCCTGACAGCATCTTATACCTTTTTTTATTTAAATTTAAAACAGGAAACTTTGTTCTATATCGAATAATATTTCAGAAACAAAACAGAAATGTTTTGAAAAAATAAGAGAGCTATTCTTACACCATGAAAGGAAAACAAGAAAATGGAGGTAAGAGATACATGGCAAGATCAAAACTTGTAAAAGCAAAGGCGAGACTGGAGGCGGAAAGAAAGGAAAGAGAGACTGCAAGGGCAGAGAAAAAGGAGGAAATGAGATAATGAAGAAGAGCAATTTCGTTGCAATGATCTTAGGAACGATC
This sequence comes from Candidatus Mediterraneibacter excrementigallinarum, assembly GCA_019120075.1. Classification (GTDB taxonomy): domain Bacteria; phylum Bacillota; class Clostridia; order Lachnospirales; family Lachnospiraceae; genus Mediterraneibacter; species Mediterraneibacter excrementigallinarum. The sequence goes on along the minus strand of DWVT01000098.1, from coordinate 8,948 downwards.
GGGGGAATCCTGTTTGCACTTGGAATGTGCATAGCTCTCATTCAGAGGAAAAAGGGATTGCTGTGAAATAGACAAATGTGAGATTGGTTCAGAGCAATGAATGGATTGCTCCGTCCCGACACTGGTTCGGGGTAATAAAAACCGGCATATTCTGAATGTCACGCATCTGGCGTGAGCCGATATAGCCGCCGGGTTCCCGCGGGAAGAGGGAAGTATCATACATATTCCCCAGACCGGAGACGATTTTTACAAGGATTACTTTCTTCTTTCCCGGTTTTGCCATATCATAAAAATCTTCCGATGTATATTCCATGTTTTCAGCCGATCTCATAGCATTTCGTATTTCATCAATGATCCTGTCGGCGGATTCGTGGGCCGCCTGGATTCCTTCCGCGGTGCGTGCTTCCCCTTCTTCAAACAGGAAATCAATGTGAAGAAGGAAATCTGATGAAGAAGGAGTTCCGGCCTGATCCAGTATGACGCGGTCTTTCAGGATCCCTTCAGAGGAACCTATATTTGACGGCTGGAACTCGCTTTTGTCTTCTACTCCTGTGAGCATCACAGTGATGCCGCCAATCTGACAGGTAATGCCTTCTCCAAGTCGTCCGTTTACCTTGCAGGCAACAGGGGAATAGTCTAGATTTGAGTTTACAAAGAAGTTCAGTTTTCCGGGAGACACAATCCTTACGGAAATCTTTTTGATCCGGGGCTGGGAGAAAGCGATACCTTCTTCAATCCCCCGGCGGATTGTCAGAATCCCGTTTTTCAGAAAGGTTTGCTCTCCGAATCGTACTTCATGCACAGAAAGGGTCCTCCGGGTCAGCCGGCGGAGCGGGCGGGGAGAAACGGAACTTTCCGATTCAACAGTCCAGGGTCTTCTGGTCTTTTTTATCTTGCTTTTCAGAAGTGCCGCAGCTTTGAAGGCGTCGGTTTCCGACAGATTATTCTGGCCTACAACGCAGGATTCATATCCGGAGCCGCATTTATTAAAATCAATGATCGTATCCACAAATGCATTACTGCAAACAAGGCGCCCCTGGGTTCCGATATAGCTCAGACCGACAGAAGGAATTCCTTTTAAACCAAGCTGTTCTATCACATTGACAAAATCAACATGATGGTTGCCCCAGCCGTCAATGGCGACAAGCGCGCCGTCCGCGCGCAGTCCCTCCGCCATGAATCCGGTCCGGACCGCGGAACGGATTTTATCTTCATATACTTCGGATACGCCAGTGACGATGATGCCGGGAAATTCGATATCTTCATCTGACGACAGCATCTTTGTCACCGGGCAGTTATAGTGATGCAGCGTTGTCATTTTTATACTTGGTCCAAGTCCCATAACACACCTCCGGATTTCTTTGCTGACTGTACAATCGCCAGAAGTGCCGCAAGACACATACCGGGATTGTGGCTTATCGCACAAAAAAGATGCTGTGGAGAATCTTCCGCAGCATCTTTGCTTTCTTACATTTTATTCAAATTTGCTTTCGGAGTCAATAGCGGGTATCAACGTTTTTCTCATGCCTAAAATGAAATTTCAAATTCCACTCCTTTAATAAAGTGCAGAAGTAAACGCTATTGCCCAAAGGAGACTTGTTGCAATTTCTAATATTTTGTTTAAAGGGAAACGGGCGATTTGCTGGGATGAAGTAAAAGAGTATTTGAAACAGTATGTAGGTAATTCCTATATGATTGAAGATACAAATGATTTAGTTTTTATTGGGAATGATCTTCCGGATGAATATACGGGATCGAAATACACTTATTCCCTGAAAGGAGCCAATGCTAAAGCAAAGGCAAATGCTGTACAAGGAATTCCAGAAATGCTGGAGATTGCAGAAGGAAAACACTTCCGGGAGAATTCTGGAAATAAGCATTTGCGGGATGCAGCCTTTGGATGGTATCGGTACGATTCCAGATTTGCATTGCCTGTTCATAACGAACAGGGAATGTTGGAACGTTATAATGTATATCATGTTTCCTTGTTGATCCGCCATGCAAAAGATGGAAATTATTATCTGTATGATATTTTAGATATAAAAAAAGAAACGAGCAACCCGTTCCGATTTTAAAATCATACTTGGTACAAACCCATTTCTTCTGTTTTTATGCTAATAAGAACTGACAGTTTTGTCAAGACGAAATTTGAAAAAAGATAAGGAAAAAATGAAAACTGAAAGGAGAGGCCATGCTTATTAATGAACGAATCTATCAATATCTTGAGGAAAGGGGAATGACACAAATTGAATTTGCGAAAAGAACAGGTATATCCCAAAGTACAGTCAGCGACTGGAGACGAAAGGGAACGAATCCTTCTGCTGACAAGATTATGATTATATGCGATGTGTTGGAGGGGGATTTGCAAGCTTTAAGTGATATGAAATAGAATATAGGGAAGGAGATATTTTTAAAATTGTATTTAACAGAACATTAACAGGACGAAAAATGTCCTGTTAAAATTAGTTTTCTGGAATAACGAACCTGTGAAATGTGGGAACAGGAAACATACTTTTGTATGCCGTTCTGGTTTGGCATCGCCGCATGGCCTATGAATACCTTTGTAGAAGCTAATGACTTTATATCGCTGTGAGTTTTCCGGAGTAATCTCTTGGAGAACACTGATAAAATTCTCTGAAAGCTTTATAAAAATTGCTGCTGTTGCTGTAGCCGAGCATGGCAGCAATTTCCTCAACAGAAAGATTGGTTCCTCTCAGCAGGAAAGCCGCACGCTCCATCCTCTGCTCCAGAAAAATCTCTGAAAAGGACTTCCCGATTTCACGGCGAAGCAGTGTGGAAATGTAGTTTGGATGGTAAGAAAAATGCTTCGATATATCTTTTAAGGTCACAATGTCAGAGTGTTCACTCATGTAACGGACAATCTTATCCGACAACTTTTCATTTTTCGGAACAGGGATAGACAATTTGTACTGCCTTGCCACCATCATCAGCAGCGTCAATACCATAGGTTGGAGAATAGCCTGGGTATCATCCTGCGGATTGGCATATTCAATCACCATCATTTCCAGAAGTGTGCGAATACAGCATGGATCATCAAAGCGAAGTTAAAAAAGAAAAAATCCTGGCGGTGTACCGGCTAAAATAATCCGCGAGATTAAAGATGATACGGAGGAAAATGGTGTTTCCAAAACAGAAAGATCCGGGCTTTTTTATTTTGTCGGATATGAAAAAATACTTAAAACACTTGACAAAGAATTTTGAAGTATTATCAGGAGGATGATATGTATCAATTTTCAAAAGCATATGAGGTATTGTCTGTATGGTCAAAGGGAACATCTTTATATGCCCGCTGGGCAAATAAATGTGGAATAGGGTATCCGGAACTCATGGTTCTTTATGCCCTGTACGCAAAGGACAGACTTACTCAAAAGACGATTACAGAAGAATTCGGACTGATAAAGGCAACGGTAAGTACAGTAATCCGTGATTTGAAAAAGCGGGGGCTTATTGTTCTTGAAGCAAGCAAAGAAGATAAGAGAGAAAAACTGGTTGCTTTTACAGAAAATGGAAAAGCGTATGCAGAAAATATCATACAGCCATTATTGGAGACAGAAGAACGTATCACTAAAAAAATAGGTGATGAACGAATGGAACAGATTATAGACACGCTGGACCTTTTTAACATTTTGTTTGAAAAAGAGCTGAAAGGGGTGCATAAGAAATGAGAGAAATCAGAACTTTCTTTAAATATGTCATTCCGTCTATATTCTCTTTTGCACTGTCCGGCGTTTATGCGATCGTGGACGGTTTTTTTGTTGGAAACAGTATTGGAGATATAGGAATTTCTGCAATCAATGTGGCCTATCCCATCAGCGCTGTTCTTCAGGCTTTGGGAACAGGAATTGGTATGGGGGGAGCCGTTTATTATGCGATCAGCAAAGCAGAAAAGAAAGAGACACAAGCCAGAAAATTTACGGCTGGCGCCATGTGGCTTTTACTTATTACGAGTGTGATGCTGACGATCATCACTTTCTTTTTGGCAACACCTCTTTTACGTCTTCTGGGCGCTGAAGGGGAGCTTCTTTCTTTGGGGAAGGAATATATTGCTATTATTGCCTTAGGAGCAGCATTACAGATAATCGGCACGGGAATGATACCCTTTATCCGAAATCATGGGGATTCATTTTACGCCATGATGTCTATGGTTGCCGGGTTTATCACCAATATTATTCTCGATAGGCTTTTTGTCTGGATATTTCATCAGGGTGTCGCAGGAGCGGCGATTGCGACTATTATCGGACAAGGAGTAACTTTCCTGACGGCATTGATTTATATGCTGAGATATAAACAGTTTACTTTAAATATTCCGGTTTCCAATATAGCGTCAATATCAAAAAAATTATTAAAATAGGAATTGCTCCTTTTGGGCTGGCAATGACCCCGAATATTTCTTTGATAATCATAAATCGTTTTTCTATTCTTTATGGAGGAGAAAAGGCGGTTGCTGTTTATTCTTGTATTGCATATATTATATCTATTGTGTACCTGATTTTTCAGGGTATAGGAGATGGCAGCCAGCCGATTTTCAGTAAGTATTATGGTAAAGGAAACTTTTCAAGCCTTAGAGAGATTAGAAAACTGGCATATTGGTCTGGCATTGCACTGTCTCTTGTCAGCTGTATTATTATGTATATAGCAAGAAATGATATAGGTGTATTATTTGGCGTATCAACGGAAGTAAATATTGAAGTGGGACAAATTATACCAATATTTCTTATTTCCGTTCCTTTTGTTGCTGTAACCCGTATAACAACCGCTGGTTTTTATGCTACGGAAGAGAGTATATTCTCCTATGTTTTAACATATATAGAACCTGTTTTTATGCTTGCGTTTATGTTTGTGTTACCGCAATTATTTGGCGGACAGATCATGATTTGGTGGAGTACAGTATTTGCAAGAATATTGTCAGCCTTTTTAGCCCTTATTTTAAAAAGTCATGTTGATAGAAAAAAACTGACAGTATGAATGATCTTGTTGTTATGGAAAATTAATCCTGAAAAGGAAAGAATACGAAGAATTATAAAGCGGGAAATGAGATACGAAAGAAGGAAAAAAAGATGAAACAGAAAATAAACAGTCAGAATATGATCTTTCTGACGATCGTGACTTTATTCTGGTTTGCCCAGTATGTGTACATACCATATCAGACAACTAAAAAGAAACGTTTCAGGAAGCAGCCTGACAGTGCCGGACCTGCTTCAGGTGTGCCGGGGCAGACGGATCATTGTGTTTTCCCTGATCGCGCTGATCCAGCAGGGGATTCAGCTGACGACTACAATGTCATTTACAAATCAGATATTGAAAGACTGCGGGGCATCGGACGGTCTTGTGGGAATATCATCTATTATTTATATGGTGTCCGCAGTATGTTTTTCCGCGCTTGCCTCGTCGAAATTCTGCGAGAGGCGGGGACCACGGTTCTGGATCCCGACAGTGCTGGCAGTATTGGCGGTATATTGTATACTGGTTCCGGCTGTCGGCAGAGTACCGGTGATCTTAGTGCTCCAGGTACTGCCGGGAATGGCGACGGGAATCCTTTTTTCTTATGCAACGTCAGAAGCGATGCAGGGGATACCGAAAGAGAAGAAATCCACTGCCATGGGATTTTTCCAGGCGGTATATGCAATAGGAATGACCACGTTTCCGATGTTTACCGGAAGTATTGTCTCAGCGGGAGGTATGGAGTCCGGCTATCTGGTTCTGGCCGGGATTGCGATTCTGGGGATCATAATCGCAAAAGTATATTACATACGGGAAACCTGCAGAGGCATTTGAGTCACCGGTATAATTTGACAGAGAACTAAACATAAAAGATACCATGTCTGTGAAATTTCAGTATGGTATCTTTTTGCAACGGCGACGAGCCAAAGTCCGGGCGTGCCCGAGACCTTGGCGACCGCTTACAATCCCGGAATGTGCCTTTGGGCACTTCCGGTGATTTAATAATTCAGAAACGTTTTGGAATAAAATCAGAAACAAAAGCATCCTAGAATACAGTCATCAAGTGGAAAACACATAAAGGAGGCTTTTATAATGAAAAAGAAAAATTTTGTATCAATGATAATGGGAACTGTTGGCGGAATTCTTTTTGCCATCGGCATGTGTATGTGCCTGCTTCCCCAGTGGAACGCCTTTAACCAGGGAATTGTGATGGGAGCGGCAGGAGCGGTTATCCTGCTTGCCATGTTGATCGTCCGCCGTAAGATGGAAGGAAAACCGGCGGTCAGACTGAACGGGAAAGCGATCGGAACTGTCCTCTTTGGAATTGTAGCGGCTCTGGCTCTGGGCGTTGGTATGTGCATGGTCATGGTATGGAACATGTTGATCCAGGGAATCCTGGTCGGTCTGGTGGGAATTGCCCTGCTGCTCTGCCTGATCCCGATCGTAAAAGGATTAGAGTAATTTGAGGAGAAAATGAAAAATGGCAAAATCAAAATTAGTAAAGGCAAATGAAAAATCCGAAAAGAAAAATGAAGCGTATAATTAAGCTATTATACAGACTCTTGTTTCCTGGAACTGCTGTTGTTATTCTGAGCGTTCCGATCTCAGCAGGTCTGCTGATCTATGCCTTCCTGATCGCCGGGAAGGACAGACCGATCGCATATGTAGCTTATGTTTTGTCCGCGTATTCGTTGACAATCGTATGTATCTGTGTTGTGCCCTGGATTTTGAAATGCAGCTGCAGAGTTCGACAGAATCCGTTCGTCAGTCAATATATAGAAGATATTCCTCTTAAAATGCGGATGTCGCTCTATACTTCTTTTGTCATCAATCTGCTGTATGCCGGATTCAATGCTTTTACAGGAATTTATTATCATTCGCCCTGGTTTGGATCTCTGTCAGCTTATTATATCTGTATGTCCACCATGCGTTTCCTGCTGGTAAGATATACACACAGACATGGATTCGGGGAGAACCTGACAGCTGAGTGGAGGAGGTATCGGCTGTGCGGCGTGATCCTGGTGATCATGAATCTGGCGCTTGCAGGCATGGTGATTCTGGCAGTTGATCACAATGAAGGATTTAAATATGCGGGAGTCCTGATCTATGTGATGGCGCTGTATACTTTTTACATCATGATCATGGCAGTGGTCAATGTAGTTCGATACCGGAAATATCACAGTCCGGTCATATCAGCGGCAAGGAAAGTCAGCCTTGCCGCTGCGTTAGTCTCCATGCTCTCGCTGGAAACTGCCATGCTGAGCCAGTTTGATACAGAAAGTACATCACTTTATTTTCGCCAGTTTATGACAGGATCTACAGGAGCAGGCATCTGCGCCATTATTGTCGGAATGGGCATTTTTATGATGATTCATTCTACACGGCGGTTAAGGTAAAGCAAAATCCTGACGCTTCAACGGCTTTTGCTGTGTCCGATTTTAAGTACGATCGTACATCCAGCCATAAGGACAAACATAACTGCCAGAAATGCCGGAAAGATCTCGGTTCCCCAAATACCGGATACAAAACCGAAGAGAACAGGTGTAAGCATGATACTCAGGTTTGAAAATGCCATCTCAATTCCTATGATGGATTGGGATGTTTCCTTTTTATACAGGACCGGAGTCAGATGGGTCATATTGGGGAAGACAGGTCCGTTTCCGAGACCGATCAGGAAGAGCCCAAAGACAGCGGGTTCCGTGCGGTCTGTCAGCAGTAAGATACATACGGCTATGAGTATTGCGGACTGTCCTACTATAATGATCTTCCAGTCGGAAAATTTAAGCGAAAGAAGGCCGGAGAAAAAACGGCCCAGGGTTATACCCGCAAAATAGAACGTGATCAATGCCGCTGCCATATCCGCGGATAACCCGATTGTCTCTGATAAATATGTGCTTCCCCAGATCAGACAGGTGGATTCCAGAGCGCTGATTCCTGCAAACACGCCGCAGGACGCCCATATTTTCTTCCGCCTGATCATCTGCAACAGCGGCAGCACGTGAACCGTTTCTTCTTCCTGCCGGGCTGCTTTGACTTTCTTCCACAGTGGGAGACTGAGAACCGATAATACCGCGATCACAAGCTGGATATAAAAAACAGTGCGGTATCCCCCTCTCCAGTTCATGCTCTCTGACAGTGCAAGAGACATAAGATAAGGGCTTACAGTAACTCCGATGCCATAAAAGCAGTGAAGAAAACTCATCTGCATTGCATTATAGTGAAGCGCGACATAATTGTTCAGCGCAGTGTCAATGGATCCGGCTCCGATTCCAAGGGGAACTGCGCACAGACAGAGCCAGAGAAAGCTGTGGGAGCAGGAAAATCCTAATAATGCAATTGCTGTAAGACTGGTTGAGATAGCCGTAACTTTTGCTGTTCCCAGTCTGGCAATCACCTTTGTGCTGAAAAGACTGGAAATGACTGTTCCGGTGGAAATGATTACTGAAACGAAACTGGCATAGGAAACAGGGACATGGAGTTCCCCGTAGATTGCCGGCCATGCTGAGCCCAGCAGAGAATCGGGAATACCCAGACCAATGTAGAAAATATAAATAAATACAAGTAAGATCGTTGCCATTTGACCGCCTCCGTTTATCCTATCTGTACTATGTTTCAAAAGCCGCATTCACACAGCACACTATAAAATAATATCATCTAAAAATGGCGGATGCTATGGTCAGTCTGCCCGGTTTGTGGTAATATTTACCCGGATTGTGAAGGATTGCTGTGAAAATTCGTGAATTCAGGAGGTGTGAGATTTGGAAAATATAAGTGATATGGATACGATACTGCTCGATCAGCAGCTTCAGGAAACTCTTCTGTTTGAAGATCCCTCTTTCCCTGTCAAATACTATGTAGACGACCTCAATCACTGGGCGGATCATCAGGTCCCGCTTCACTGGCATATGGGATATGAATTTTTCTCTGCCATCCAGCAGGATGTTGAAGTACAGGTTGGATACGATCATCTGGTTCTGCGAAAAGGG
>DWVT01000097.1 GCA_019120075.1 Candidatus Mediterraneibacter excrementigallinarum | reverse complement strand
GCTCATAGATTCCTTTCTCAATATTAAAATATGTTCCCCAGAATCTTTCCAGCTGATCCTTGGACAGACTTCTGTCATAAGCTCTGTCACGCCACTGATCCAACAGACTTTTCTCACTCATTGCATACTGCTCCTTTATCTAATATTGTTTCAATCGCGAATTTTATTATATACCAATTTCTGTTTGCCGTAAACCTTTATTTTCGGTATACTGTTCTGTAGGAACAGTCATATATACCGTTCTCTCAACAGTCGGCAGCAATTGAAATCAGAAAGGAACTGTGCTTATGGAAAAGATAAAACGCGTCCTTGCCCTCGCAGGAGCACTCCTGCTCGTGGCAATGTACGCCTGCACCCTCATATTTGCTCTGATGGATTCACCGGCAGCTTCCGGACTTCTCAAGGCATCTGTGGCAGCGACCATACTGATCCCGGTGCTCCTCTACGCTTATATCCTTATCGCCCGTCTCCTGAAAGAACGCAGCAGCGGCGATGATGACACTTCAGACAAATAGTATTTCCGCAAGTTTCATGGCGGTCACGGGAATCATACTCGTGTCCGCTTCTCTCTCTTCCTGCCGTTTCATCGCTTGTCTCTTTTTCAGGTATTCTTCCATCGTTATTATGTCTCTGGCTTTCCCTTCGCTGTTCTGACGCATAAAATACCTCCTTCCTTATCAAAAACCCAGCTTTATATTATATTTCTCAGATCCTGAAAATATGACTTTCCTGTTCTGTTTTTATTATATTTTTTCAAAGTAAAATCTGTATGAAGTTCATATAAAATCTAAAAAGGACCAAAGACGCGCCCTTTTTCTTCGTCTTTGATCCTTTTATGATTTTCATAATATTCTGTCCGGAATTATTTATTGCGATAGATGATATCGTCTCTTCCCGGTCCGTTGCTGATCATCGTGATCGGATATCCGATCTGCTCCTCGATGAACTCAATGTAATTCCGGCAGTTTTCCGGAAGATCCTCGTATTTTTTGATCCCGCGGATATCAGACTTCCATCCTGGAAGTTTCTTAAGCACAGGCTTTGCTTTTTCCAGAAGATGTGTGACCGGAAAATCTGTTGTGACCTTGCCGTCGATCTCGTAGCCGACACATACCGGAATCTCATCAAGATATCCCAGCACATCAAGAACAGTAAACGCCACATCCGTTGTTCCCTGCATACGGCATCCGTATTTTGACGCCACACAGTCGAACCATCCCATTCTTCTCGGACGTCCTGTTGTCGCACCGAATTCTCCGCCGTCTCCGCCGCGCTTTCTCAGTTCGTCTGCCTCTTCGCCAAAGATCTCGCTCACAAAAGCTCCTGCGCCGACCGCGCTGGAATATGCCTTGCACACTGTGATGATCTGTTTGATCTCATAGGGCGGGATACCTGCTCCGATTGCTCCGTATGCTGCCAGAGTAGATGAAGAAGTCACCATCGGATAAATCCCGTGATCCGGATCTTTCAGTGATCCCAGCTGGCCCTCAAGAAGGATTGTCTTTCCTTCCTTCAGTGCATTGTGAAGGAAAAGAGAAACATCGCACACATAAGGAGCGATCATCTCTTTATAGCTGATCAGTTCTTTATATAACTCGTCAGGATCGATCAGTGGTTTGTGGTACAGATGCTCCAGGAGCACATTCTTCTGCTCCGCGACGCGTACAACCTTCTCTTTGAGAAGATCATCGTCAAAAAGTTCGCTCACCTGGAATCCGATCTTGGCATATTTGTCAGAATAGAACGGAGCAATCCCGGATTTTGTAGAACCGAAAGACTTTCCTCCCAGCCGTTCCTCCTCGTAAGCATCAAAATTCTTATGGTAGGACATCACCATCTGAGCCCTGTCGGAAACAAGGATTTTCGGAGTCGGGACTCCACGATCCACGATTGACTGGATTTCCTTCATAAGAACCGGAATATCCAGCGCAACGCCGTTTCCTATCACACTTGTCGTATGGCTGTAAAACACGCCGGACGGCAGTGTGTGAAGCGCAAATTTTCCATAATCGTTCACAATCGTGTGACCTGCGTTTGCGCCGCCCTGAAAACGGACGATAATATCGGACTCTTTTCCGAGCATATCTGTGATCTTGCCCTTTCCTTCATCGCCCCAATTTGCACCTACTACTGCTTTTACCATTTCAAACCCTCCTGCGTATCGTGCTTCAAAAATATTTACGGGCGCTCTCACAAGCACCGGTCTGATCCGATGCATAAAAAGCCGCCGTTAGAATTATACTATAATTTCCCGGTTATGTAAAATATTATTTTCCTGTTCTTGTTCAGGTATTGTATTTACGGGCAAAAAGTATTACAATAAAAACCATCTCAAAGCTTTCCTCTTTTCTATATCGGGGAAACATCAACTGAAAGAAAGGAGATATTTATCTTGAAAAAATTTCTTAAATGGCTCTTTCTCCTTGCCTCGGCAGGAACAGCCGTGGGACTTGTAATCGCATATTTCTGCAAAGGCAGCGCCGGAGAAAGCACCGAAGATGATGTGTTTACCGAGGATGAAGATTTTGATCTGGATGTGGACTTAAAACCTGCTTCCGACAGAGGATACGTATCATTAAACAGAGATGAAAATCCACCTGTTTCCGGTAACGAAACGTCTGCGGAAGATTCCGGCAGTGCAGAGAAAGAACAGGACTGATAAGCAGAATGTATGAAGGGATGCAGAACGCATCCCTTTTTTCAATCCTTCTGTTTCCTGTTCTGTCCCCATGCCTTCTCCAGACGATGCACCGCCTCTTTTATTTTATCCTCTCCCATATTTGCATATCCAAGGAGGATCACTGCTCCTTTTTCTTTTTTTCTCCTGTCCTCTTCCACAAAATATTCTGAAAGTCCATATACCTTAACCCCTTCTTCTGCAGCCTGCCGGATCAGTTCTTCCTCTGAAATACCTTCGTTAAAATGAAGGAGAAGGTGGACACCTGCATTTTCACCGGATACTGAAAACTCTGCATCCATCTCTTTCAAACAGCTCAGAAGCATATCGTGTCTTCCCTTGTACAGCGCGCGGGTCTTATTGAGATGTCTTTCAAAAAATCCTTCTTCTATAAATTTCCGGAGGATGAGCTGGTCCACTCGCGATACCGTGGAACTGAGATAAAAACATTTTCTCCGGTATTCCTCAAGAAGAGGATCCGGAAGGACCATATATCCGAGACGGATCGCCGGTGCGATGGATTTGGAAAATGTTCCTTTATATATAACTTTTCCGATGCTGTCATAGCCCTGAAGAGCCGGAATAGGTTTCCCTTTGTATCGAAATTCACTGTCATAGTCATCCTCTATGATATACCGGTTCTCCTTTTCATAAGCCCAGTTCAGCAGTTCCAGCCGCCTCCTGATAGGCATGACAATCCCCAGCGGATACTGATGAGAGGGCATGACAAAAGCAATATCCGCTCCGGAAGCCGTGAGCTGATCTACCATCATTCCTTTTTTATCCATATCCACTGTGCACACTTCACAGGACAGATTTTCAAAAAGTCTGTAAGCCTGTCGGTACGTGGGATTTTCCAGCGCTACCTTGTGCCGGTTTCCAATGATCATGATCAGAAGCATCAGGAGGTAGTCGCTTCCCGCTCCTACGATCACCTGGTCAGGCCGGCATTTGACTCCCCTTGCCTGGTGGAGATAGCTGCAGATCGCATTTCGAAGCCCGTACTCTCCCTGCGGATCTCCCAGCCGGAACAGTTCCGCCCGGTCATCGGAAAGGCACTCCCTGGAAAGTCTTCTCCATGTATTATAAGGAAAACTTTTCAGATCCACTCCATTCGGTGTAAAATCATACTCATACTTTTTTTCTGATATCTTCCGCTGTTCGTGCAGGATTTCTGACCGTCCGCTGTCCAGATGGCACAGACCTTCCAGCTGCGCCACAAAATATCCGCGGTATGGAACCGCCTCTACATATCCTTCTGAGAGAAGCTGCTCATACGCAAGCTCTACTGTGCTCCTGCTCACATCCAGATGCCTGCACAGCGCGCGTGTAGACGGAAGACGGTCGCCGCTCCTGATACGTCCGCTCTGGATTTCCTGCTTGATATAGCCGTAAATCTGTTCGTACAGCGGGCTCTTTGCCCGCGGATCCAGACTAATGGTCAGTTCATACATGTTGATTTTCTCCTGTTCATGCATACCAGTTTACTGAAAGAACAGGGAACAAATCCCCTTTTAAGGAATCTGTCCCCTCTTATTATCCTTTTTACGATATTGTTGCTTCAGATCTTATTTCTTCGGAAGTTTGAATGAGCTCTTCAGCGATACGATCCGGTTGAACACAAGATGCTCGGTAGAAGAGTCCTTCGCATCAATGCAGAAGTACCCGTTTCTCACAAACTGGAAACTGTCGTATGCGCCCGCTCCCTCAAAGCTCGGCTCTACCACCGCATCCGGTATCACAGTAAGAGAGTTTGGATTCAGGTTCAGTGATCCATCTTCCTTATTATACACTCCCTTCTCTTCGTCGATCAGATTTTCGTACAGCCTCACCTCTGCCTTCTGAGCAAAAGGCGCCGGTACCCAGTGGATCGTTCCTTTCACTTTTCTCCCCGTGAATCCGCTTCCGACTTTCGTCTCCGGATCATAGGTACAGTGAACTTCGGTTACTTTTCCATTCTCATCCTTCACAAAACTCTCGCATTTTACAAAATAAGCGTGCATCAGACGAACCTCATTTCCCGGGAAAAGACGGAAATATTTTTTCGGAGGCTCCTCCATAAAATCATCACGCTCTATATAAAGCTCACGGCAGAACGGAACTTTACGCGTTCCAAGTTCCTCGTTCTCCAGATTGTTCGCAACATCCAGATACTCTACCTGTCCCTCCGGATAGTTGTCGATGACAAGTTTGATCGGATCAAGCACAGCCATCATACGTGATTTCTTCATCTTGAGATCTTCCCGGATACAGTACTCCAGCATTGCGTAATCCACCGAGCTCTGGCTCTTGGACACGCCGCACATGTCAATGAACATCTTGATGGACTCCGGAGTAAAGCCTCTTCTTCTGAGCGCCGCGATAGAAACCAGTCTCGGGTCGTCCCAGCCGTCCACGATCTTCTCCTCAACCAGTTTTTTAATATAACGCTTTCCTGTCACAACATTTGTCAGATACAGCTTGGCAAATTCGATCTGTCTCGGAGGATTCTCAAATTCACATTCCCTCACAACCCAGTCGTAAAGCGGTCTGTGATCCTCAAATTCAAGTGTACAGATGGAATGAGTGATCCCCTCGATCGCATCTTCGATCGGATGGGCAAAGTCATACATCGGATAAATGCACCATTTATCTCCTGTATTGTGGTGGGTCATATGAGCGACACGATAGATGATCGGATCGCGCATATTGATATTCGGAGACGACATATCGATCTTCGCGCGGAGGACTTTTTCTCCATCCTTATATTTTCCTTCCTTCATCTCCTCGAACAGCCTGAGATTCTCCTCAACAGATCTGTTCCGGTAGGGACTTTCCTTTCCGGGTTCCGTGAGAGTTCCGCGGTACTCCCTCATCTCCTCCGGCGACAGATCGCAGACAAAGGCTTTTCCCTTGCGGATCAGCTTCAGTGCGCACTCGTACATCTGATCAAAATAGTCCGATGCAAAATAAAGGTGGTCTTTCCAGTCAGCTCCCAGCCATCTGATATCTTCCAGAATAGAATCCACAAATTCCATTTTTTCCTTGGTCGGGTTGGTGTCGTCAAATCTCATATGGAAGGTTCCTCCATATTCCTGAGCCAGTCCATAATTCAGAAGGATGGACTTTGCATGACCGATATGAAGATAACCATTGGGCTCCGGCGGGAACCGGGTACACACATGATCATATACTCCTTCCGCGAGATCTTTATCTATTTCCAGCTCTATAAAATTCTTTGAAACAGCTTCGTTCTCCATAATTTCCTCCTCATAGCATAAAACATTCATGCCAATTATCTTACCACAAAAAGCTGCGCACCACAAGGGCAGGGTGAAGAGAAGATTTGCTGCAAATTCAAAGAATCTCTGCTCATTATGTCTGTCTTGTTTCTCTATCTTGCATGCATGAGCCGTCGCTGCAGTATCTCCATTGCCTGCACGATGATCGCCCCGTGATCCACCGCGGTCATCCCTCTGTCTGTAACCACATATTTTTTCTCCCGTATGAGTCCTGTCCGCTCTTTCTTTGTGATATCCGCAGTGGTGCGTATTCCCTTCTCATCATTTAAGAGCAAGAGACTGTAATCAACAAAAAGCCATCCATCTTCTGTTTTTCTTCCATTCTCTTTCAGAGAAACAGTACACCACGCTGCGTCGGCGGCATCGTCTCCCGCCTGTACAGTGATCTGCCCTTCATCCACGAGAGCCATGTACGCTGTTGTGATCACTCTTGCTCTGGGATCCCGGTCGAAATCTCCATAACAGGCAAACTGCTCCACAGCGATTCCCTTCACTCCGGTTTCTTCCTCCAGCTCTCTCCTGGCTGTATCCTCCAGATTCTCCCTCAGATTCACAAATCCTCCCGGAAGAGCCCAGCACCCTATACTTGGATGATTACTCCGGCGTACCAGAAGAACCTTAAGACCATCAAGATCCGCGCCCAGTTCCTCTCCCGCTGAAAACACGACTGCATCCGTTGTACAGCATGGATTCTTATACTTGTACGGATCATATTCTTTCAAAAATTCCTCCAGAGTCTGACCGGAAGCATTCCTCTCTCCTGTTCCGTAAAAAGCAGAAATATCGTCTAAAAATGCTGGCATATTACCAACTCCTCTCCTATTGCCGCCGTCCGTTAAAACCGCCGTCAAAAAATTTTTCTATCTCCGAGACCATCCAGACAAAGCAGAAACAGAGTCTGGGATCCGCATCCGGGTGTTTTTCATGAGGGTCATAATACTGAACACCGATCAGCTTCATATGAGAAGCCTCCCAGTCTCTTTCCAGAAGCGGGAGCAGAAGTGCGGTATCATCACATCCGACACGGAAAAATATCTCAATATTATTTTTCATCGTATCAAAGCATCGATAAAAATACGGCAGCTCCCTTCCCTCAATCTCTCTGATCGAATCCGTAAGCAGTTCCAGCTGATCCCTCAGTTTCCATAAATCCTTTTTTCCTTTTATCATGCGTATCCTTTCTGGCCCGCTTCGGAGGTACACCACTATACCATGTTATTCAGTATAGCACAGATGATATCTCCGGGAAATATCTGTCTAAAAACGTAGCATCTTTCTCTTGACATTCAGTTCCGTCTGGTGTATATTAAGTCTTGCGTCTGATGCATGACGCACTGAAAAGCATAAGCTGTCTTGGCGCAGTCGGTAGCGCGTCGCCTTGGTAAGGCGGAGGTCGGGGGTTCAAGTCCCCTAGACAGCTTTGACTCGGAACAGTGGAGCCCTCTGGTCTTTATTGATCAGAGGGCTTCTTTTTG
>DWVT01000096.1 GCA_019120075.1 Candidatus Mediterraneibacter excrementigallinarum | reverse complement strand
TACGGTGTGCTTTAATTTCCCTGCCAACGGTAGACCTGTCTTTTCCAATATTTTTAGCAATCTGTGCAACTTTCAGTCCCTGTTGCAGCCCCGCCTGAATGGCAAGCCTGTCGTCATATGTAAGGTGTTTCTTATTCATGGTTACCTCCAATCCGAAGGCAGGACATGGATAGTATACTGGAAAAAGGCAAAAAGAAACCATGAAGTTACAACTGCAACTCCATGGCTCATATGCCTTGTAATTCTATCTGCAACATCAATGTTGCAATTAATTTTTCAATTAACCTGGTACACAGTTAAATCTGTAGAATATCTGCGAGCACATTACTGTTAAGGATGTAGCAGAACACGTGGGTTTCAGCCGCAGCTATTTTTCTTCTTACTTCAAAAAAAGCCTGGGGTTTTCGGTAAACGCCTTTGTCATGCGCTGCAAAATGGAAGAGGCAAAGCAGCTTCTCAAATATACAGACAAATCTGTCAGTATTATAAGCAGTTATTTATGCTTTTCCAGCCAGAGCCATTTCCAGACTGCATTCAAAAAGGCATATGGGATCACGCCGCTTCAGTACCGGAAAGATTCCGCTCATCAGTAATCCGTGCCCGGACCAAAAGTGCCGCACCGGCAAATCCTCATCTCTTCTTCAGTCCATACCGCCTATAGCACTGATAGATCACCGGAAGGAACACTGCCGCCACCAGAGTATAAAACAGCATGACAAACGGGATCTGCCGGAACACCAGGCTCCCGATCTGATAGATGTAAGGCTCTCTTGCACAGTTCAGTATATTAAGGAGCTGATCCGGCGTGAGCTGGAAAAAGGTACCAAAAGGCAGTGCCCTTCCGATAAATGGCGACACGCAGAACAGGATAAACGGAATGCACACTGCGATATTCGCCGAATGGGTCTTTGCTGACACCAGCATGGCAACAGATGCAGAAAGCAGGCTGGCAATATATCCGCATACCAGAATGATCAGATATTCTTGTCCGAAGGTCATGTTGTAAATACAGTAAGGCGAATCAACCTGATACGGTGTATTGAATCCGCTCACTCCCATCACAGCGAAAGAGATGCCGGAGAGCAGCGCCATCCCCACCCAGTAGATCACTGTTGCCATGAGAAGTCCGGTCAGGATCTTACTGCGCACAGCTTTCGTCCTGCTGTACCTGCAGGAGAAGAACACCGCGTCCGCCTTCAGAGAGAATTCGTCGGCGAAGATTCCTGCCGCAAGAAATCCGATCAACACTACAAGGATTATTCCATAGGTAGTAGCATATAAGCGCATATTATCCCATGAATCAGCCGGTTCATAGTAAAAGGGAGTATCCGTCTTTTCATACTGAGTTCTTAAGAACTCCTGCTTTTCCGGGGTATCCCCATACTTCTGAATGAGCTGCTCTATATACTGTTCCCGGATGGAATAGATATCTTTCGCCTGATCTGTCGTAATGCCCTGGAGAGCACCAGGTGAATATCCCTCATCTCCTCCAAGTATGGTGTCCACCATCTGTGTAATATCCGAGTACGCCTGAATACGCTCTCCATATACAGTATCCGGCACATCGTCCGGGTAGTCACGCGCGATCTCCTGACGGTCCGCCACGATCTGAGCGATCACATCCCCGGTGAGTTCCCCTTTCCACTGGTTTTTATCCTGCGTCAGTCTCCGTATAGCATCAGGAGTCTCATGGTTGATTCCCTCACTGTCTACATACCACTCGCTTGTCACCGCAAACACACTCATCACAACACTGATGATCACTGCCACGGCAAGCAGAAGACGGTTCATCCGTTTTGTAAATATCCTTTTTAACTCATACTTCACCATCATGTTCCTCACCTGCTTTCTCTCCAAAATAAAGTAAAAATGCGTCTTCCAGCGTTGCCTCCTCCATGACTGCGCCTTCCGCCGGAGAGCGCTTTGCAAGGATACGAAGTTCAGCCCCGCCGGGGACAGTCTTCACATTGGAGACCAGATATTTACTGAGATAACGGTCTGCCTCCTTTCTCGGAACCGTACAACTCCATACCGCCCGATCCATGGAAGAGATGATCTCCTCCGCTGTTCCGTTCATAAAGAACTTACCATCCTTCATGAGCAGAATGTCATTGGCAATAAATTCCACGTCAGATACGATGTGGGTTGACAACAACACCAGCCGGTCCTCAGCAAGCTCGCTGATCAGGTTCCTGAAACGTATCCTCTCGTTAGGGTCCAGTCCCGCGGTGGGTTCATCAAGGATCAGAATCTGCGGATCGTTCAGCATAGCCTGGGCAATCCCAACTCTGCGCTGCATTCCTCCTGAAAGATTCCTCATCTTTCTCTTTTTCATCTTCCGGAGTCCCACCTGTTCCAGAAGTTTCTCTGTCCGCTTCTTCGCCGTCATCGGACGGATTCCTTTGATGGATGAGATATACATCATATAATCCTGTACCGTAAAATCCGGATAGAACCCGAAGTCCTGGGGCAGATACCCGAGTACTTTCCGATATGACGCATCCATCTTGAAAATATCCTTTCCATTCCATGTGACTGAGCCTTCTGTGGGACGCAACAGGGTACAGATCATCCGCATCAGTGTCGTCTTCCCCGCTCCGTTTACTCCCAACAGTCCATAGACCCCCTGTTCCATCGAACAGGAAACATGATCCACGGCACGGAAATCTTTAAAATCTTTTGTCAGTTCTTTTATCTTTAATTCCATGAACGATTTACCTCCCAGATTGATTCACAGTCTTTCTGTGCCTTCCTGACACACCAGACCAGATAGGCAAAAGAGCAGATCAGAAGCCCTGCCCAGACAGGCACTGCGATCTTTTCATAGATCCAGTCCTGCCCCAGTATCATCATCCAGACTGCTGCCCACGCCAGGCAGATAATCCCTGCCAGGTATTCCATCTCCGCCCTTCTGCTGCACAGGATCCGGAAGCAGATACAGCAGGAAATGTTGAATGGAACAACAAAGTTGATGATAAACGTCCCCAGAGAAAGCTGTGACGTCCAGATCGCCGCTGTATAGAACAGAGTCAGCAACAAAAGGTCTGCCATTCCAAGCAGCAGGATCCGCGCCGAATAGATCTGGCGCAGGGAATAAAAGGAAGTTCCCTCAATCTCCATCGAAGAGGTTCTGCGGTTCTTCCAGAGTTCCGGGATGACCAGGATCACGAAAAGCGAAGCTCCCGCCCCCAGTGTTCTCTGTGCATAGATCCCTTCAGAGTCATTGAGCAGGTACAGCAGGATTGCCAGCACCAGCCCCTGAAGGATCCACCACCTCTTACCAATATACCGAAGCTGCTGATAGAGGAATTCCGCGTAGGTCATCAGACGGTCCTCCTGCTTTATAAACGCATCTTCCGAGCTTTGGATTGTCTCCAGGATCGAGGACTCTTTTATGTAATTCTTCTGTACATTCTCTGTATACTCCTGTATTTTCTTTTCAAAAGGTTCCATTATAAATCCTCCTTTCACCCAGATATTCTCCAAGCAGTTTTTTTGCCCGCGTCACACGGTATTTCACCAGAGACAACTTGATATCCAGCAGTTTCGCGATTTCTCTCTGCTTCAATCCCTGAAAGAAAAAGAGGATTGCCGTCTCTCTTAACTCCTCCGGCAGCCGGGCAACTGCGTTCTCCACATCCATCCGGATTTCCGCCGATCCCATATCCTGATCTTCCTCCGCCTTCTCGGGAACCTCTTCCACATACTGCTCTCTTACCTTTCTATAGTAATCTTTGCAGGCGTTGGAGGCGATGGCATACAGGAAAGCGGAACACTTTCCCCGGTGCTGATACTGCTCAAAGGACTGGAAAAATTTCAGGAAAGTTTCCTGGGTCAGATCCTCGGCATCTCCCCGGTCCCGGATATGAAGGAGACAGTACTGGAAGATCTTCGGGTAATATTTCCGGACAAAACTCTCGATCGCCCTGTCGTCTCCGTTTTTCATTTTCTGTATCAGAAAAAAATCCGAATCCATCTTGTCCTCCTTTCGTTTCTGCTTATGAAGTCAACTTCTATAATATACAACGCGCGGGAATAAGAAAAGGTTAGTGAAAGTTGTAAATTTTATAAATAATTTTTAGGAGCTGATCACCGGAAGTGTGTGCGGTCGTCAAGATCTGGGAGAAACTCGCACATTAGCTCGTCTCCGTCGCAAAAAACAGGCAGGAAGCGGTTTTTCAAATATCACCGTTTCCTGCCCGTTTTCCTTCACCTTATGTCTACTCCATCTCTCTGCGGATCGCTTCGATCTCCTCCTCATTTAAACCGCTTGCTTTTTTGATCATCTTAATGTCTGCGCCTGCCTTTAAGAATGCGAAGATCATTTCACGCCTTCCTTCTGTTCTCCCCTTATTGTCCGCTTCTTTCAACTCTTCCGCAAACAGTTCGTTTAATGCATCACACATTTTCTTTTCCACCTCCATCTGTTCCCAGTTTGCCCTTGTGATCAGATTCATCACAGCAGTATAATCTTTTGATTTCCTGTG
>DWVT01000095.1 GCA_019120075.1 Candidatus Mediterraneibacter excrementigallinarum | reverse complement strand
ACAGCAATGAAACTGTTTTGTGAGAAGGGATACGAGAAGACGTCCATATCTGATATTGCAAAAGAGATGAACGTGGCCCAAGGGCTTTTATATCGTTATTTTTCATCGAAAGAAGTGTTGTTTGATACTGTTATTGAGCAGTACGCCCAGCAGCAAGTAAATCAGATAACGTCCATCCTGAAAAAGAAAGATATGACGCTGCTTCAAATTGTTAAAGAGATGCCGACTTTTGTAGAGGCAGAAGAAGAGAATAGTTACATGAAGGAAATCTTTCATGGACCGGATAGTAAAGAAATTCATATGCGACTTTCTATGAGTATCTGTGCGAAATTGCAACCTATAGTACAGAAATTGCTTGAGGAATCGAAGATCCGAGGCGAAATACATATTCAGGATACGGCTACAGCTGCATCTTTTTGTGTTTATGGCCAGTTAGGAATTCTTCTTAATCAGGAGATAACGAGAGAAGAGCGTGTGGAACGGATTAAATCGTTTTTAATCACGATATTGAAAGCATTATAAGGAAAGAAATTCCCTGTTATTCAGCAGGGTTTCTTTAATAACAACGAGTGAATGAAGTTCATTCACTAAAGGAGGTTTTATTATGAACTATAAAATGGATTTTATTTCCGGAGACACGAAAAAATGTCTGCTGGCCGTAAGTCTGCCTATGATGGTAGCCATGTTTCTCAATATGGCCTACAATCTGGTGGATAGCCTGTGGATCGGCAATCTGATGGGGGAAACCGCTTATGCTGCGCTTACCAACTCTACGCCATTGATCCTGATCCTAAATTCCATAGCGATGGGAGCTACCAATGGAATTTCAATCCTTTTGTCGCAAGCAGTCGGTGCCAAAGATAAGAAAAATGTAGAGAGCATTGTCATGACATCTTTTCTTTCCTCTGTGATACTTGCGGTAAGCATTACAGTTCTTCTTGAGTTGTTGCTGAGACCGATCCTTTTATTACTGCAGACTCCACAGGAAACATACCAAATGGCATATGATTATCTGTCAGTTTATCTTCTTGGATATCTTGCTGTTTATCTGTATTGTTACTTTACGGCAGTTCTTCGCAGTTTTGGGAACACTACATTTCAGGTTATTGCTATGCTAATCTGTACCGTGCTGAATGCTGTTCTGGATCCGTTGTTCATTCGTTGGACAGGACTGAAAGGCGCTGCCATCGCGACCCTCTTGTCACAGACTCTTTGTCTTGTATTCAGCCTGATTTATCTTTGGAGAAAAAAGCTGTTTGAATTTCATTTTTCTGCTTTTCAGAAAAAATGGATTGTTCCATTGTTTGCGAAGGGTATCCCTTCAGCATTTCAACAGAGTATTCCGGCAATCAGTACGAGCTTTCTGACTTCTTTGGTAAGTGGATATGGGATAAGTGCAATTGCGGCATATGGTATTACCGGAAAGCTTGAGACAATTCTGTTTTATCCTGCAATGGCACTGAATATGGTGTTGACTACCATTGTCGGACAGTGTGCAGGCGGAAAAAGGTATGACAGGGCTAAAGAGTATATTAGATTGGCCTTGATTTATGGATGTATTCTGCTGGCAGTTCTGTCGGGGGTTATTGTAATATTTGCTCGTCAGCTTTCTGGTGTTTTTGTTAACAGCGACGCAGCAGCTGATATTGTGAGGACATATTTTATGATAATTGGAGTTGGATACGTACTCAATACAGTAACAAATTGTTTCTTAGGCGCTGTAAATGGGCTGGGGAGACCAGGGAAAAGCCTGCTCTGTATGGTGCTTTATTATCTGATCATCCGTATGCCGTTGGCATGGCTGCTATCCATCCTTGGTCTTGGACTGAACGGAATCTGGTCGGCGGTACTTGTTAGCCATGTAGTTGCGGCAGTTGCGGCTGGTCTAATCGGGATTTATGAATTGAGAACTCAGCAGAAAATAGGGATAAATAAAAATAAGTTGCGATAAATTATAACTGAGACATTTCTGTAACAAATGCCCAGAATTTCATCATATATGCGACTGCATTTCCTTTACGGCTGGAGCGCTGCATGCTAAGATAATAGTCAGAATACAGAGATGAGGGAAAAAGTATGAAATTTGTGATTGAACACCTTGAGAAACATTTTGATAAGAAAGTAGTACTGAGAGACATCAATTTTACTTTTGAGGAAGGTAAAATCTACGGCCTTCTGGGACGAAACGGTGCCGGAAAGACGACGCTGTTTAACTGTATCAACCGGGATATCAAAGCGGACGGAGGAACCTTTTATCTGGAAGAAGATGGAATCCGTCATGAAGTAAAGCCAGAGAATATCGGCTATGTGTTGTCAACGCCTACCGTTCCGGAGTTCCTTACAGGACGCGAATTCTTGAAGTTCTTTCTGGATATTAATTCTGATTCTGTTAGAAGCATTAAGAGCATTGATGAATATTTTGACTATATGAGTATTGAGCCGGAGGATCGGGATAAGCTGATGAAAGACTATTCCCACGGAATGAAAAACAAGATGCAGATGCTCGTTAATATCATTGCGGATCCGAAGATCCTGCTCCTTGACGAGCCGCTGACCTCTCTTGACGTGGTGGTGGCAGAAGAGATGAAACAGTTACTCCGGTCTCTGAAAGACGGGCGGATCACGATCTTTTCTACCCACATCATGGATTTGGCCCTGGATCTGTGCGATGTGATCGTGCTGCTGAGCCATGGAGAGCTGGAAATCGTGGAGAAATCTAACCTGGACAGCCGTGAGTTTAAGGAGAAGATCATTGCGGCGCTGAAGGAGGAAGAACATGTATAAGACATTACGCATTTCCTTTTCTTTGAAGAATACATACCGGGTTAACAGCATCCTGTATGCGATCAAACAGATTCCTCTGATCAAAAAGATACTCCCGGATGCACTGTACGGCGTCAGAGGGCTGAAGATTTTTGCAAATATCATTTCTGTGATATGGGAGATCGTTACGTTTTTTATCGGGAAATTATTATACTTTATTACAATGGTCTGCGGGATCGGACTCCTGTACA
>DWVT01000094.1 GCA_019120075.1 Candidatus Mediterraneibacter excrementigallinarum | reverse complement strand
TGTAACTTTCACCACTTCTCCGATCAGTTCTTCATAATTGGTCTTTTCGTGATGCGCGTTTATGTACTTTTTCGCAAACGGTCTGGTAAACACCAGCAGCAGGATCGAGACAACAATAAAGGCGAAGATCTGCCATTCCAGTCCCGCTCCGGCCAGAGAGACGAGCACTGCAGCCAGAGCCCCTCCTGCAAGCCAGATGGCAGTCAGTCCCACTGTTGCGATCTCAATGACAATAAACAGTATCATCAGTCCGAGCCACACTAACATCGCTTTATCCATAAGCCACCTTTCTCCTCCGTAACATTTTATTATTTCGGGTTAATGATGATGTCTCTATCATAATCTGATTTACTGTTTTATACAACTGTTTTCACAAAAATTCCGTCATTTCCCTTCGATATCTCTTCGGGAGATGTGTCTGCTGCAATTTCGGATTTTCTCTTTCCCGGATGGATACAGATTCGAAAAAGCCCTTCCACAGACACTCATATTTTTTCTCTCCTTCAGAAACTCTC
Organism: Candidatus Mediterraneibacter excrementigallinarum; assembly: GCA_019120075.1. GTDB lineage: Bacteria > Bacillota > Clostridia > Lachnospirales > Lachnospiraceae > Mediterraneibacter > Mediterraneibacter excrementigallinarum. Next base: position 4,609 of record DWVT01000094.1, on the reverse strand, counting down.
GACGCTGCTTCAGTGTTCAGTTCGCTGCCCCACACCAGTCTCCAGCGTTCCTTCTCCCGATGAATAAGGAATGCCTCATGGCTTTTATCATAGATCATCCAGTTCTCCAGTGGAAAACGATCCGCAAAATGGTCGGCAATACATGTCAGCACCTGGCTTTTCGGGGATATCTCTGAGAAGAGCACTCCTCCTTCCAGTTCACGGAACCGGATAAATTCCTTGTAGACATGGGCCTCATTTGAAACACGTCTGCTCAGTTCAAAAACTTTGGCCACATCTGCATTTCCAAGATGATCCATGATCTTTGTACTGTCATCAAGCCGTCTCGCCTCCTGCATCATGCGGAACACAGCTTCGCCTTTCTGCGGATCGTCAGACAGGATTGCGTAATAGACATCCCAGTAAGCGTTGTATCCCAGATTTCTCTTTATCATTCTCTGAAGACTCCTGGATTTCTGCTCTGTCTCGATCACAACCTTGTATTCACAGAAAAGCTCCTGCTGGATCCTGCCTTTCAGTTGGATTCCCGCCTCCCCGCAGCGTTCCTCCTTCCAGGCGTCGAAAAGCGCGGAGCAGATTCCCGTCACCGTATCATTGCATATATACACCTGTTTCATATTCTCACCTCTGCTTCCATTGCAGATCAGTGCCGGCAGAACGCACTGCTGTCATATTCATATCATCAAAAAGTGTCAGCTGCCTGTAGTTCATACCCGAAACTCCTTCCGGGACGCGTTCCTTTGTATTGAGCAGATTTCTCGTAATGTAATCCTCATCGATCCTGACCGGATACATCATCTTTCCATTACACGTCAGAAAATAGAGAGCTCGTTTCAGGACCACTCCCATTTTTTTCAGATCATCAAACTCCAGTTTTCCGATCCTTCTTGCCTTTACGATCCGAGTGGCAGATTTATAACCGATGCCCGGAACTCTGAGCAGAGTTCGATAATCTGCACGGTTTACCTCCACGGGGAAAAATTCGAGGTGTTTCAGTGCCCAGCAGCATTTGGGATCAAGGTACACATTAAAATTCGGATTATCTTCATCCAGCAGTTCTCCGGCTTCAAAATGATAATATCTCAGAAGCCAGTCCGCCTGGTACAGCCTGTGTTCCCTGAGAAGAGGCGGCCCCTCATCCCTGTTCGACGGGAGCGCCCTGTCATTATTCACCGGAACAAAAGCAGAATAGAATACCCTCTTCAGATCAAACTTTTTGTAAAGAGCCTCCGCCACATTGAGAATCTGAAAATCCGTCTCAGGAGTCGCACCGATGATCATCTGCGTGCTCTGTCCTGCCGGAACAAATCGGGGAGCATTCTTATACACTGTGATCTCCTGCCGGTTTTCTTTTCTCTTTTCCTGCACAAGACGCATAGGTTTCAGAATGTTTTTCCGGGTTTTATGCGGTGCGAGAAGCCTCAGTCCCTCTGCAGTCGGCAGTTCAATATTCACACTCATGCGGTCTGCAAGGAAGCCGGTAAGCCGGATCAACCGTTCATCCGCGCCCGGTATCGCCTTTACGTGGATATATCCCTGAAAATTGCATACATGCCGCAGCCTGTAAAGCGTTGCATAAATAAGTTCCATCGTGTAATCCGGACTCTTTAATATCCCGGAACTGAGGAAAAGCCCTTCTATATAGTTTCTCCTGTAAAACTCCATTGTCAGCTCGCAAACTTCCTCCGGAGTAAAGGATGTTCTGACTACATCGTTTGATGACCGGTTCACGCAGTATTTGCAGTCATATATGCATTCATTCGTAAACAGGATCTTCAGCAGAGAGATACATCTCCCATCAGCGGAAAAACTGTGGCAGATCCCGGATCTGCTGCAGTTTCCCATTCCGTTCCCGTCTCCTTTCCGGTCGACACCGCTGGAAGTGCACGCCACATCATACTTTGCCGCATCTGACAAAATGCTCAGTTTATCATAAAGTGTCATTTCCGTCATCACTCTGTCTCTCATAGCCTTTCCGCCTTTCCGAACATCTGTTCTTTTTAATGATAGCACATATGTTCGATATTTTCAACAGATACACAGCAGCATGTCCGCTTGGCTCGTTGCTCGCGGGAATAAAAAAATGCTGCCCAGTCATCCTTTTCAGATGACCAAACAGCATATTTTTATACTTCAGCGATAATACACCACTATGTGGCTATGTTACTCACACTCTCTTATCTTCTTTCTCAACGGAAGGACCATTGACGGTGATACGGACAGTTCATCCAGCCCCATCTTAAGGAACGTCTCCGTAAGCTCAAGATCGGCACCAAGTTCACCGCAGATCCCGATCCAGGCGCCTTCTGCATGGGCATTCTCCGCTGCCATCTTTATCATTGCAAGCACTGCCGGATGATGGGGATCATAGAACTCGTCAAGTTTGGAATTCTGACGGTCGATAGCCAGTGTATACTGGGTAAGATCATTTGTACCCACGCTGAAGAAATCAACTTCCTTCGCAAGTTCACGGCTCACCATAACAGCGGCCGGAGTCTCGATCATGATACCGAGTTCCACGTCATCCTTGTACGGAATTCCTTCATTCTTCAGCTCTTCTTTTACTTCCGCAATGATCTCCTTGATCTTAAGGACCTCTTTTACAGAGATGATCATCGGGAACATGATAGAGATATTGCCGAACATTGCCGCACGGTACAGAGCGCGGAGCTGGGTCTTGAAAATTTCCGGCCTGGTCAGACAGATACGGATCGCTCTGTATCCAAGTGCCGGATTGACCTCTTTGTCAAGCCCGAAATAATCTACCTGCTTGTCAGCGCCAATGTCGAGCGTACGGATAATGACTTTCTTTCCCGCCATGCTCTCGGCAACCTGTTTGTAGACAGAAAACTGCTGTTCTTCCGTCGGAAAATCCGTGTTTTCCAGATAGAGGAACTCGCTCCGGAACAGTCCGATTCCGCCCGCATCATTTTTTAATACGGCTCCGAGATCGGAAACATTTCCGATATTCGCATATACATTGATCTTCTGCCCGCTCTTTGTCACATTCTCTTTGCCTTTGAGTGTTTCAAGAAGCGCTTTCTGCTCCAGATCCTTTTCCCGCTTCTCTTCCATTGCCTTCCTTGTCTCTTCGTCAGGATCAATGTAGAGAGTTCCCGTAAATCCGTCGATGATCGCGTCTTTTCCGTCGTATTCCTGGCGGAGCGCCTCCCCAAGTCCGATCACAGCCGGTATGTTCATAGTACGGGCAAGGATCGCGGTATGTGAATTGGATGAACCGTACATTGTTGCGAAACCAAGTACTTTGCTCTTGTCGAGCTGGACTGTCTCGCTTGGCGCAAGATCATCCGCCGCAATGATACAGGGCTCGTCCATTTCTTTCATTCCGTCGCTGACGCCGCAGAGAATGTCAAGCACACGCTCGGAGACATCCTTCACGTCCGCTGCTCTTCCCTGCATGTAAGCATCATCCATAGCCGCAAACATCTTTGCAAAATTATCCGCAGTTGTAGCGACCGCATATTCCGCATTCACTTCCTGAGTACGGATGATATTTTCAATAGACTCGAGATAATCCAGATCCTCCAGCATCATCTGATGGATCTCAAAGATCATAGCGTTTGCCTCTCCCACATCATCGAGAGCTTTATCATACAGCTTTTTCAGCTGTGCTACCGCTATGTCTTTCGCTTTCTGAAAGCGGGACCACTCTTTGTCAACATCGTCGACATGTGTTCTTTTGATCACTTTTTCATTTCTCTGATAGAATAAAAGTTTTCCGATGGAAACACCGCCGAACACACTTTTACCACTTATTGTAACCATATCCTATAAATTCTCCTTGAAGAATGCTTCTAACTCAGCGATTGCCTTATCTTCATCTGCTCCCTCTGCAGAGACTGTAACTTCTTCTCCTGTCTTAACTCCAAGTCCCATAACTCCGAAGATCCTTTTCGCATCAGCACTCTTCTCGCCTTTCGCGATCTTGACAGCCGACTGGTATCCTGCCGCCTGTTTTACGAGGATTCCTGCAGGCCTTGCGTGGATTCCCTCCGGATCAGTAATCACATATTTAAATTCTTTCATGGTTATATATCCTCCTTTAACCTTTTAGTGATTCTTTTTTTAGTATATAACACATTGTATGAATTTTCAATCAAGTTTAGCCGGATTTTATGCATTTTGGTAACAGTTCATACACTGTCTATTCAAACAGCGGTGTGGACAGATATCTTTCCCCTGTATCCGGAAGGAGAGCCACGATAACTTTTCCTTCATTTTCCGGTTTCTCTGCCTCCAGGAGTGCCGCATGTAAAGCGGCGCCGGAAGTGATTCCGGTCAGAATCCCTTCTCTGTGAGCCAGAAGCCTGGATGCGGCATATGCATCCTCCTCTTCCACCTGGATGATCTCATCGTAGATCTCCGTGTCAAGCACATCAGGGACAAAACCCGCTCCAATTCCCTGAAGGCCGTGAGGGCCCGGCTTTCCTCCGGACAGGACAGGTGACTTTTTCGGTTCTACCGCGATCACTTTCAGATCAGGATTCTTTTCCTTAAGATAGGTTCCTGTACCGGTGACTGTTCCTCCTGTTCCGACCCCGGCAACAAACAGATCAACATGTCCGTCTGTATCCTCCCATATCTCAGG
>DWVT01000093.1 GCA_019120075.1 Candidatus Mediterraneibacter excrementigallinarum | reverse complement strand
GCTGAGATGATCGCGCAGAAATGCGATGCTACCGTTTATAACTGCGCGTTTCCGGATTCCTATCTTTCCATGAAATATACAGAGTATTCCGATGACTATCCGCTGGATGCCCTGAGCCTGTACCTGGTCACCGCCTCCCTGTGCGGGGGAGATTTCACGCTGATGGAGCACGCCGCCGGCCTGGTGGAGGATACGGAAGGGACGCAGGAAGCGCTTGATACGCTGAAAAGCGTGGATTTTTCCACCGTGGATATGATCGTCATCATGTATGATCTGAGCGATTACATGGACGACCGTCCGGTGATGGATGAAAACAACGACATCAACCTGATCACCTGGAACGGCGCACTCAACGCCTCCATTGACCTGATCAAGCAGACCTACCCCTATATCCGCATCGTCGTGCTTTCTCCTTCCTACGGACAGTTCACCGACGAGAACGGAAATCTCATCAACGCGGACACAGAGGATCTGGGAAACGGCACCCTTCCGGACTATATCCTCCATGAAATCGATGTAGCCATGGCGAACGGAGTCAGCATTCTGGATAATTATTATGGCTCCGTAACAGAAAATCAGGCAGAAGAATGCCTGACGGACGGTTATCATCTGAATGAGGCGGGAAGGGAACGGATCGCCCGGAGATTTGCGGAGAAGATTTTCCTGATTCAGAACGAATGAAAATGAAAGACGGGGCTGTCGGTTAATACCGATTTTTAGCCCCTGATATGCGGGAAAGAGACACTTCCACAAAATTCAGGCTTTTTCAGGTCTGAATTCACTGTGAGGGTGTCTCTTCCTTTTTTCACTGCCCTGTTTTTGGGCGCAAAAACCCCTTGTTTGGACTTTTTGAAGCGCTCCATCAGCTAAGCTGCTTTCTGCCCCTTTTTCCCTTCATATTTTTCGATTTCATGTTGTAAAAACCGGTGGTATTTCATGATATTCCTGCCCATCGCATACAGCATGAATTCTTTATATACTTTCTCCTCTGACCGGTAGTTAAAACGACGGAAGTTTTCATTTTCCTTGATATCTCCAAAGTGGCCCTCCGTCTGGATCGAACGGGTCTGACGTTTCAGGATCCCTTCCTCGCTCTGGATATTCGCATGGGACTCTTCCTTCAGTTCTTCCCACCGTTCGTTGACCTTCACGATTTTATTCCGATCAGGATTCTTTTCCGCATTGTATTTATATAGACATTTGGATTTATGCTCACAGCCGCTGCAGTCTTCACAGCCATATACCTCTATCGTCTGCGTATAGCCGTCCTGCTCTTTGCTTTCTGTCCGGATATGGTGCAGTTCCCTTCCATCATGGCAGATATAATAATGCTCATCTTCAAAGACGGCGTATGTCATGTTGTAATACTTCCCAATGTCTTCTTTGTATGCCCGTGTCTTCCTCTTCTCATGGTCCTGCAGCTTGATATAGCTCCGGATCCCGTTCTCTTTCAGATACACCAGGTTCTTTTCGCAGCAGTATCCGCTGTCGGCAGTTACTGCCTCCAGTGTGTCTCCAAACGCTTTCCTGTGCTTTTCCAGGACGGGGACCAGCGTATTGTAGTCTGTCCGGTCATTGCTGACATATCCGTGGACAATAAAGTAATTCTCTACCGCGATCTGGACGTTATATGCCGGTTTTAACTGCCCATTCAGCATATGGTCTTCTTTCATCCGCATAAACGTTGCTTCCAGATCCGTCTTCGAATAGCTGTTCCGGTCTTTCCCCATGATCTCAAAGCATTTCTTATACTCCATCAGGCGCCTGCCGCATTCTTCCAGTTCCTCGTAGAGTTTCTGGATTTCCGGCTTATGCTTCCCTTTTCCGAAAACGAATCCGATCCCTTCCCCTTCTGCGATCCGCACCAGGTTCTTCTGCAGCTTCAGGATCTCAAGAGGGGAACAGGAATCAATCTCAAGGATCGTGTTATTGGAGATCTTCTTATGCTTTGTCAGTTTCCGCTTCCTGTTTTCTTCGATAACTTTCCGGACTTTGTCCATCCCCTCGATCACGAACATATGGGCATCCCCAAGATCGTATTTGGGGCCATAGCCGTTCTCAAGCAGGAAGGCATTGTACTTTGCATAAAGGGCATCGATGGTGTCCAGCAGGCCGGCAAGGTGATAGTTGATGCTGCCCCGCCAGACAAAGGTGTACCGGTTTGCGTTCGCTTCGATTTTGGTCCCATCAATGTAAAGTTCTTTCAGCGTAATAAGGCCTTCCTTCTCCAGGCGGCGCATGAACTGGTAATTCAGATCGTCCAGGACTTCCTCCGTCAGCTTTTTTCCTTTAAAATCGTAAAAAGCATCCCTCTGGGGCTTCTGCCCTTTGGTCAGCCAGATAAAAGCAAGGTCTCTCCGGCATAAATCTACAATACGGTCAACAGCCCTGACCCCGCGCATGTTTGCGTAGGTAACAACAGCATACAGCATGATTGGGTTATACCCGGTTCTTCCCTTATCTGAATAGCAGGCCAGCAGGCCCGAAAAATCTAATTCCTCCATCACATTTTTTAGGGTATAGACTGGATCGTCATCAGGTAAACTCAATTCAAAGAAACTGAAGTTAATTTTCTGTTGCCCAATTTCAAAAAAGTCATTATAATAATCTTTGGTTAGCATAGTTCCATTATAACATGGAACGGGGAGAAAGATGGCTGTCGTTAGTCATCTTTTTCTCTTTTTTGAGGATAAATTTCAGGGGCAGGCGTGACTCGCATGAGTCACACCTGCCCCTGTTTGGAACTATCTATTTCCCGACAGCCCCCTGGTCGTATGGGCGTGTCAAAGGGCTGCTGAACGACGGCTTTTTTTCTTTTGCCGTCGCCCGACAGATGGAATTAATATAGTTCTGGTACTTTCTTCTTGAAAATAAATAAAGCCATTCCAAACGTAATGATTGCAATCAAAAGGATTTGTAGCAAGGACTCCTGATATGTTGTATTTTTACTGATAATGAGTTGCCGGAACACAATGACAATCAATGAAGTTACGATTGTAGTGGGAACAGACTTTCGGATCATGCCAATGATGAATGGCCAGAGCGATAGTACCGCGCATACAACTACTGCGGTTATTGCCATTGGTATCCATGTTTGAAGCATGGAAAGTTGGAATGTTCCCTCCAGCATATCAAAAAATCTGTCCACAAGCACGATATAACCGCTGCAACAAATATATCCAATCGCCATTGAAATTGCCGTATAAACCATAATGATAATCAATTTGCTGGCAATCAATTTCATGCGGTTCAAAGGATAGGAAAACATAATCGTGATTGTCCGCTGACTATATTCTCCAATTACCAGACGTGCAGTTAAAACCGACGAGTATACGAGGAAAATAAAGGACATCAACAAGCCTATAACAAGATATGTACTTTCAAACGTATCTTTGGTTTGCTCCGGGTCTGTCATACTATCCCACAAAGATACGGTGATGAACAGTATGCTGAAAAGAATTGCGGCAAACGTAAAAATAATATTTCGAGCAATCCCAAACTTTTTCAATTCCAGTTTAATCAGGTGTGCCATTTTATTTTCCCTCCTCTGTGAGCTGAAAGAAATAATCTTCCAGAGTGTCCTGTTTACGCCCTAAGCTCTCTAAACCAACACCACTTTCAATGAGGGCTTTTG
>DWVT01000092.1 GCA_019120075.1 Candidatus Mediterraneibacter excrementigallinarum | reverse complement strand
ACCGTTCTTAGAAATTTCTCTTCAAAGAAATTTTCAAGGGTTGTTGTCTATTGTTCAGTTATCAAGGTTCCTGTCGTTCTTTCTTTGCGACAGCTTTGATATTTTATCAAATCCCTTTCGCTTTGTCAAGAACTTTTTTAACTTTTTTATTTTTCTTTACTGTCTCTCGCGAGTCAGCTTTAATATAATACCATTTGTTCTTTTATCTGTCAACCTTTTTTACAAGTTTTTCAGTTTTTTATTTTCATACAACATCTGGTATCTTTTTCCGACACATCCCACAAGTCGATACTTGACAGACAAAAACTACTGGCTTCTCCAGTAGTTTTTTGGATGATGTCGAACGGAGAAAGAGGGATTTGAACCCTCGCGCCGGTTTCCCGACCTACACCCTTAGCAGGGGCGCCTCTTCAGCCTCTTGAGTATTTCTCCTGATTCTGAATACGCCTGCGAAACTTCCGCAGCAAATTATTCAATTAGCACATCAATAGTGCGAAATTTATTATACTAAACAGCGATTCCAATGTCAATAAATTTTTTCTATTTTTTGCATTTTTACAAAACTATAGGTTTATAGGCGCACGCACGGGAAGCAATCAATTATAAATCATCCCAGTGCCGGACTGATCTATTGCTTAATTTATTCCGTAATATTCTCATTAATCTTATTCTGAATCCGCTCCTGTACGATCGCAGCAATCTCCGTTGTCTTCATATCTTTATATTCTTCATACAGCATCGGCTTCATAAAATGTACCTGAACGGTTACCGGTCTGGTCGTATTTGTATCAAACGGTTTGAAAGAATCGATCAGTGCAACCGGAACGATCGGGCATTGTGCTTTTGTTGCAGATTTGAAACTGCCGCCTTTAAAGGTCCCAACATGATTTCCGTTTTTAGATCGCGTCCCCTCCGCAAAAATAAGATAATTTCTCCCTTTTTTTACTTCCTTTGTAACATTGATAATAACCTGCATCGCCTGACGAACATCCTCACGATCCAGCATATAGGCCTTCATGCAGGCAAATACCTGTTTCAGGAACGGAATATTTCCTATTTCCTTCTTCGCCACCACAGAAAACGGCCTGGGACACGCTTCAATCACAGCCAGTACATCATACAGACCCTGATGATTCGGAAAAAACATAAATCCATTCTTTTCCGGCAGATTTTCCAGTCCATGCACATCGATCAGCACATTTCCCCCTTTATTTGCATGCAGATCGATCCACTGCAGAAATTTATACATATCTTCTTCCGTATATTTATCCACGTGAGACGCCCTGTAACAGAGCCGGAACCACGCAAATGGCACTAAAAAAATATTCCTCATTACCATTAATAATATTCTTTTCATCTTTTCCTCCCACCATGCCATGAAACAGGTACGCCGAAGCGTACCTGCAAAATTACTTTCTATTCTGTTGACATTTCCGGCACCCCCGCACCGGACATTCTACAGTTCGATTTCCACTTTTCTACCCGTGCGGTGATACTGATGATACCGGACTCCCGCCGCATCCATCATTCTCTTAGATGCGATCACACTGGAGGTATCCGCATATTTGTCACAGTCGTAGATCACCTCTTTAATCCCCGCCTGTATGATAGCCTTCGCACATTCATTGCAGGGGAAAAGAGAAACATAAAGTTTTGCTCCCGCAAGACTCCCTCCATTATAATTAAGGATGGCATTCAGTTCACTATGCGTGGAATAAACGTATTTTGTATCCAGTGGATCTTCCCCCTCTCTTGCCCACGGAAACTCATCATCCGAGCATCCGATCGGGAACCCGTTATATCCCATGGAAAGGATCTTGTTATCTTGACTGACAATGCAGCACCCCACCTGCGTATTAGGATCCTTTGAGCGCATTCCCGAAAGCATTGCCACTCCCATGAAATATTCATCCCAGGATAGATAATCTGTTCTTTTATCAGACATTTCACACCGCCTCCGCCAAATTATTTTGTACCGAAAATACGATCTCCCGCATCCCCAAGCCCCGGCACGATATAGCCGTGGTCATTCAGTTTTTCATCCAGCGCCCCAATATAGATTTCAACATCGGGATGCTCCTCGCGCATCCTTTTCACGCCTTCCGGTGCCGCGATAATACAAAGAAAACGTATTTTCCTCACGCCTTTTTCCTTGAGCATCCTGATCGCAGCCGTACTCGAGCCGCCTGTTGCCAGCATAGGATCAACCACAAAGACCTCCCTATCCTCGCAGTCTGAAGGAAGTTTGCAGTAATATTCCACCGGCTCCAGAGTCTCAGGATCCCTGTAAAGTCCGATATGCCCCACTTTTGCCGCCGGGATCAGTGCAAGCATTCCGTCTACCATCCCGACGCCCGCGCGCAGGATTGGTACAATAGCCAGCTTTTTTCCATCAAGCTCCTTTCCTACCGTATGCGCGATCGGAGTTTCTATTTCCACTTCTTTTAGCTTCAGATCACGGGTTGCTTCATAGCACATAAGCTCCGCAATCTCACCGATCACTTCCCGGAACTCTTTCGTTCCCACATCTTTTCTCCTGATATAGCTGATCTTATGCGCGATCAGCGGATGATCCATCACATGTACCTCTGCCATTATTTTTCTCCTTTTGCAAATGCATTCAGCTTTTCTGCCACTTTTCCGACCAGAACCTTCAGGACTTCATAGCACTCTCCGTAAGCCGTCAACGGTTTTCCATACGGATCCGGTATTTCAGTCTCGTCTTCCGCAAACTCATTAATCGTATAAACATTGACTGCATTTTGATATTCTGCCAGAAGCTTGCTCTTTGCCGCTTCATTGATGGCAAGTATCAGAACATCATCCTGAAGATTCTCGTCATTAAACTGCCTGGATGTATGCTGTGCAAGCGTCATCCCGGCGCTCTTCATAATCGCTTCCGCCTTCTGGTTTGCCGGCTCAGGGAAAAGCACCACTATTCCCATAGAATCTATAACATATTCCTGTTCCAGATCCTCCTGTCGGAGCAGTTCCGCCGCCATAGGACCTCGTGCCGAATCGGCACTGCTCACAAAAATAATCCTTCTGTATCTCTGTTCTTTCACAACTGCCGCAGCCGATATACGAAGATGTCCTGCCGCCTTTTCCAGGCGGTTCATGATCGCTTTTCCTATTCCCTGCATCGCGAATGATTCGCTATATATGGTATCGACATCCTCTTCATCGAACTCTCTGAGAATCCGATACAGATTTCTCGCGATCGTCTTTTCATTTTCTCTCGTTCCGATATCTTTTACCAGTCCATATTTATAAAACGGAAGGGTCTCATCCGTGGCAATGATTCCTACTTTTTTGCCTTCTCTGCTGGCCGCATAAGCGAGTTGACGGATTGCCAGTATCTCTTCCCTCAGATCTCCCTCTACGATAGCAAGCCTCGCCTTCGGGGCATAGTGCCTGTATTTCATTCCCGGAGCTTTCGGAGGTTTCTTGCTCTCACTTCCCAGGATCGTCTCATCCACACTGACCGGACCGATCACCTCTTCGAACATGTCTGCCGTGATCGCTCCCGGCCTCAGGATCATCGGCGGCTCCACCGTCATATCCAGTATCGTGGATTCCAGACCGATCTCTACGCTGCCTCCGTCGATCACCATATCGATCTTTCCCCCAAGATCTTCCAGGACGTGTTCCGCCGTCGTAGGGCTTGGCCGTCCGGAAGTATTCGCACTTGGAGCTGAGACAAACCCGCCGGCCGCCCTGATCAGCTCTGCCGCAACAGGATCACTCGGCATCCTCACCGCAACAGTATCCAGACCGCCTGTGGTCCCATACGGAACAATATCGCTTTTTTCAAAGATCATTGTAAGGGGGCCCGGCCAGAAATGTGCAGCCAGAGCATCTGTCTCCGCCGGAATATTGACAGCAATCTTTTTCAGATCCTCATAATCCGCAATATGAACGATCAGAGGATTATCCGATGGTCTCCCTTTTGCCTCGTATGTCTTTTTTGCCGCCTCCTCCTGCAAGGCATCTGCACCCAGTCCATACACTGTCTCTGTAGGGAACGCTACCAGGCCGCCTTTTTTCAGGATATCTCCTGCTTCTCTGATTACCTCTTTATCTATTTGATTTTTATCTGTCTTTTTTACTATTGTTTCCATAAGACGTATTATACCATTATTTCTCTTAAAAAAAAACTGTTTTGTCAGCTATATACAGTGTCCTTTCACATAGCATTTACTTTTTCCATTTACGGTGATCTTTCCTCATTCAGAAGAGGTCCCTGCGTACTCCTCAATCCCTTCCGCAATGGCTTGCGCTATCTCTTCCTGATACGCTTCCGTTGTCAGCTTCTCCGCCTCTTCATAATTACTCAGAAATCCGCACTCAGCAATAACGACCGGAACCTCCGTATTCTTCAGCAGATAATATGTATTATTCGCCTTGATCTGTTTCGCATTTTCCGGATCCAGTTTTGCCAGCGCGTTCTGGATACACTCAGCCGCTTTCTCTCCGTCTTTCGAATCCTTAAAGTAGAACACCTGAGCCCCCTGTATACCTTCATCCGAATAACTGTTCTGATGTATGCTTACGGCAAGCCTCGGTCCGGACTCATTGATCATTTCCACACGTTCTCTCAGATCTTCCACCTGAGATCCGGCAAGCCTTTCATCAGTCGTCCTCGTCATGGATACCGAGATTCCCTTTTTTAATAGGATATTTTGGATTTTCAAAGCAATATTCAGATTGATCTCTTTTTCTTCTACTCCATTTACGCCTATCTTCCCCGGATCTTTTCCACCGTGCCCAGGATCCAGTATTATCACCGCGGCAGTTCCGTCCGCTGTTCCGGAAGTCGCTTTTCCCTCCTCTATTGTTCCCTTCAGTTTTACAGACATCTGCCAGCACAGAATGATAAGTCCCGTCAGCAGAACTGCCGCTGCCGCCGCTCTGATCTTTTCTTTCAAAAAAACACCCTCCTTTCACACATATTATATGCAAAAAGAGGATGTCCCTTTCTAAACTACGCGGTTTCTTTTATTTAGTTGTTTATATACTGTCCGATCAGATTCCACACCCCTGGTTCTTCCCATCCCAGGCTCCATTCGGCAACTCCTGCCAGATCATTTTCACTGACCACTTTAAGCTTTTCTTCAAGAGACTGCTCATCCTCCAGCCAGATCTTGCAGGTTCCCTCTGCGGTTTTCCACTCAGCATAATTCTGTTTCGTGTTATCATCCCACTGAGTCTGAACTCCGGCATTTGCAACTGCTTTCTGCGCTTCTTCCATTCCCAGAGCTTCACTGCTGACTTTATTTGGATAGGACGCCGCCTCGGTCCCTGCCTCTTCAGCAAGTTCTTCCTCCGTCTTTGGCGTCTCTGTCCAGAGCCTTGTATAGAATGGGATACCGGCAACCAGTTTGGAAGATGATACTTTCTGAAGAGCTTCCGTAATCCCGTTTTCCACATAACCGATAGAAGAAACCGAACCCGCCTCGTAAGAACCGTCTGTGTGCTCATCATAACACATGATCATTACATAATCCGCTACGATTCCCTGCTCCTCAAGGTCATAGTGTTCATTATATGCCTGGGGGACATAATTATCCACGGAAAATACCAGACCATTCCTGCGACATTCTACAGACAGTTCTCTGACAAACTGGATATAATGCTCCCCGCAGCGGGTCGACACCAGTTCAAAATCAAGATTGATCCCGTCCACTCCCGCCTGAAGAGCCGCTATGATCACCTGGTTGATCAGTCTTGTCCGCCTGGAAGTATAACTGAGCACTTCATAAGTTTCATCATAGGAGTTGATACCTCCGTGGAAATCCCGGAGCACCGCCCATACTTCCAGCCCCGCCTGATGCGCGTATGTGACATAATCACTGCTGGCGATCGATGTGATATTTCCATCAGTATCTGCAATGCTGAACCATGTGGGCGCGATCGTATTCAGCCCTTTTGTCTCTGCGAGCATAGATTCAACATAATTATTGGCATCCGGGTTTGACACATTATGCCATGCCATATTGATCGCGTAGTCCTTTGAAATATTCGTATACACAGGTTCCTCAAATTCTCTGGACGTTGTCTCTGTCTGAATATCTGTCAGAGCGTTCGTCTTCACATATCCGATATAACCGTCTTCCGTTCCAACCTGCATCCAGTCATCTTCGTCTTCGAGCACAGTAACCTTATCCGATTTTGAGACTTCTGTAAGAATCGGGCTTTTCACTCCGCCCCGGTAACGTACTTCCGTATCCTTACGCATCTCCGCGGTCCTGGTCTCACCCCATTGGGACGTGATCACCACTCTGTTCGGCTCTTCGTACACCGAATATTCCATATTTGTGTAAGCCTGAATAAACGGGAGGGCAATATACGCGTTCTGTCCTTCAGTCTTCAGGATAACATAATCTGCACTTTTGCTTTCATTGATATCCGTGTATTCACTGCTTTCCGGCATAACGGTTACATTTCCGTCCGGAAGGGTATATAACAGGACACTTTCATTGGGATCCCAGTAAAACCTGCTGTTGATCTGATCCCGTACCACCGAGTATTCTATATAATACTGTCCGTCATATATTTTGCCCGGTGTCTCCGGAGCCTGTCCATCCTCTGTCTCACCGTCATTCTTGATCACCTGATTATTGATCACTACCGCAAGCCCGTCTTCTGACTCCAGCCCATAATATTGTTCCAGATCTGCCCTCTCATCTGATGGACCGTATCTTTGCCAAAGTAAAAATCCGGCGATCGCGGCCACTGCTATAACAGCTGCCAGGATTAAGACCAGCAGGATCATCCTGTGTCTCCTGCGCCTCGCTCTGCTTTTTTTCCGCTGCTGAGATCTGTTCACAGACTCAGGCGCTGCTCCCGGACGCCGTCTGTCTCTGCCGGAGCTCTTCCTGTGCGCAGCAGATGACCTGCTGCGGCGTTTTGTGCTCCGCCTTTCTCTTTCGTCCATGCCGTACCTCCTATCAGCAAACATTATAGCAATATTTTTATATTACGTCATTAATAATTTGCCGCATTAAGGATTTTTTAAACATTTTACCGCAGATAACACACATCTTTTTTGTCCGGCATTTAAGGGGTCAACTCTGCCTGCCTATATCGGTTGATATTGGTAAAAGCCAGTGCCTCGATGTTTCCCGCAGGGTTCATCACATAATCCCGCATATACGTACCTTCTTCTTTTGCCATATATGCTGTCACAATCTGAAGCGGGCTTGCCTGATATCCATCGATCAGCATATAAATGCCTTTTCTTTCATAATTCTCCAGTTCAGCATATAGATTTCTGTAAACTGTTGCATCCGTTTTCATTCCCGTTTACTCCTTTCTCCGCAGATCACGATAAATATCAAACTGATCTTTCCCGCCCGGATCTGCATAAGGAAGTGTATGTGACATACTGTCGGATCTGGCAGGAGGGAAGACGGTATCATCCGCAGAGGCTGTTTACATGTTTCCTTGAACTTCCCCCGATCACAGGGATATGATTGATCTACTTTGACAGAAAGGTTAGAATACCTTTCCCTCTGAAAAAATAGAAGTGATCCTGTGTTCCTCCTTTCATATGTATTTATATTTATCAGGGAATACCATCTTCTGTAACTGCCATTATATGAGCAGCAAGCCGGCTTTTCAATGTGTTTTTTGTTCATAACTGTATGGGATTTGTTGATAACGTAAGATCAGCATTCAGCCTCCATCAAAATTAAAGTATTATAAAGTCTTTTTGTTTTTCTTTACATCTTTTTATTTTTTGTTTATACTATCTGTGAGATAGTATCTTTTGATAAAAACATTGATTCAATATGCGTACTCTCTCATATATCTATATCATAAGGATGTGAGCATATGAAGATTGAGAAGATCAACGAAAATCAGATTCGCTGCACTTTGACGCATGCCGATCTGGCTGCCCGTCATCTGAAACTGAGCGAACTGGCTTATGGTACAGAGAAAGCAAAATCTTTATTTCGCGACATGATGCAGCAGGCATCTTTTGATTTTGGTTTTGAAGCTGAGGACCTTCCTCTGATGATCGAGGCAATTCCTGCTTCCGCAGATTCTATCGTCCTGATCATAACCAAAGTGGAAGATCCTGAAGAACTGGATACACGTTTTTCGAAATTCACACCTCTCGGTGAGGCCGATACATTGAATACAGAAGCCCTTGAAAAACTTCAGGGAGCAGACGATTTCCTCAATTTACTGAATAAAGTAAAGGAGGCGACTGCTGAGATAAAAACCCCGGACACCGCTCCACAAACAGAGCCTTTTTCCATCCGGCTGTTTTCATTCGGCTCTCTCGATTCAGTGATCGAGGCTGCCCGCCTTCTCTCGCCGCTGTACAATGGCGCGAACACTCTGTATAAGGACGGAGACAGTGATACGTTCATCCTGGCACTCGCCCCGGAAGAGCACTCCGCCAACGAGTTTAATAAGATTTGCAACATGCTTTCCGAATACGGTTCTCCAGAAAAAGCCGATTCCACAGTACTCGCTTTTCTCGAAGAGCACTGCGAGATCATCGTATCAGCAGATGCCATACAGAAGTTATCCACTGTATGATGGGAATAAAAAAGCCCGGACATTTTTGTCCGGACTTTTTTTACGCTTTCTGCTCAAATACCGAGTACATTGTCTCAAAGACGGCTTATGCCTGCGCCTGCATAGCGGCATTAATCTTTTCTACAAGAAGTTCGCTGTCGATCCCGTGTACCATTGCAGCTTCCTCAAGCGTCTCCATCTGAGATGCCGGGCAGCCAAGGCAGTGCATTCCGATCTCCATGAGGATCGGTGCGCATCCCGGGAAAATATTAAGCAGTTCGCCAATCTTTGTATCTTTAGAAATCTGTGCCATTTCTGTTTCCTCCTTTTGTTAATCAATGCCTGTTTATTATAATCCCTCGTCCTTAAATTATCAACCGTATTTTTTTGAATTTTCAGAAATGTTTCTTCTTGTTTTTCTGTTTTTTTGACTACTCAAAAGTCAAGATTTTTTCTCTGCTTTTTCGACAAAACTTCAATTTCATAACAACTCACCAAAACATCCGTTCTTTTTTCAATTCCGAGTAATCCACCAAAAACACATGTTTTTATGTGGATAATGTGAATAACTTTTATGAAAACTTTGATTTTTCCACGTTTTTTGAATTTTTGAATGTGAATAAGTTGAAAACTTCTTTTTTTTTCGATTCGACTGTCTTTTACAAATTCAAACAAATTTGTGCATTTTGCATATCCCTCTGTTTTTTTATGTCGAAATGCGTCTTTCTCAATTTACAGAAAAATAAGATAACTGGAATTTTTGTCGGAACTTTTTTCGATCATTCGTAAAATCACCGGAAGTGCCCAAAGGCACATTCCGGGATTGTAAGCGGTCGTCAAGGTCTCGGGCACGCCCGGACTTTGGCTCGTCGCCGTTGCAAAAAAAATGCTGTACCTCTTTTATCTGAAGTACAGCATTCTGCTACTTAAATCATAATACTCTTCTCACTGCAACGATATTTGTATAAGTAGCGCTGCAGATACCGATTCCCTGCTCCTCGTTCATCGCATTGACGATATTCCCGTCTCCCATATAGAGTCCTACATGCCCGTCATATAATATCAGGTCTCCCGGCTGAGCCTCGTCATAACTCACTTCATATCCCGCCGATCTCATATCATACGATGTTCTTGGAAGGTTTATTCCAAAATGTGCATATACGGACTGGACAAAGCCGGAACAGTCCGCCCCTTCCGTGAGGCTTGTCCCTCCCCAGACATACGGATTACCAATAAACTGACAGGCATAATCAATAACTGCCTGTCCGGAAGACCCCGTCTGAGCTGACACATTCTGTGTCTCCGCCTCCTGCTGTGCCGCTGCTTCCCGGGCAGCCGCTTCCTGAGCCTGCTGCTCTTCCAGAGCTTTCTCTTCCGCAATTCTCTGTTCTTCCTCTTCCCTGGTTTCTCCATATGAATAAGATGTCTCTGTCTCTATATAATCTCCGCTCACCCAGCCGTCAATCTCGCCGACTTTCACCGGATACCATCCGTCCACGGCATCCCCTGTTATCATATACTCCTCGCCCTGACCTATCTGCGTCAGGATCTGTGCATCTGTTCCCTGTCCGTCCCTGACGTTCAAAGAATATGCCGTCACCGTGGCCGTACTGTTTTCATACTCCTGTGCGCATCCCCGCGCGTCCTCACCGGTGATGAGCGTGTCTGCGGGAACGTATCCTTCCGCCGTCCCCGACCGGATCTTTGTCCAGCCGTCCAGATACTCCAGCACTTCCGCTGTAGAATTGCTGTAAAGCTTTCCCACCCAGTCGCTGTTTTCATCCGGAGCACTTCTGATATAGGTAAAATCACCTGTATCAGAAAACGCTATATTTAAATACTCTCCCTCGTCTGTTGGTACCATATAGAGATTGATGTTTTCTTTTACTTCTGTCTCAAAGCACTCCTCAAGCACCGATTCGATCCCTGCGGCAGGCACAGCAGACTGCGTATCCTCCATCTCCTCTTCTGCCCTTACCGTAACCGCACTCCCCGGGATAATGATCAGCCCCGCGAAAGCAGATATGATCAATTTGCTTTTCACATGTGTATTAATCATATAAAACCTCCTTTGTTTCAAGTCTTTATCTTTTGTAGGAAGTTCTAAATGTTACACAATTGTTAAATTTGTTACATTCACATTATATCAATAGTGCAATTATGTGTCAACTGATTTTCCCTTATTCCTTTTGACTTTTGCCGACTTTCTCTAATCTTTTCTTACACATTTCGTCATCTGCTTCTCCAGTTTATTAATTATTTTGTAACATTTTTCAGAAACGATTCCTTCATATTATATGTTTCATTTTTCTTTTAATTTTATTTTATCTTTTTTTCAAAAAAGCTATTGACATACAGCCTGATATGTATTATATTCTAATTACAGTAATCGTTATCATTATTGGTTAATAACGGTTCTCATTTAGAAATGAAAGGGGGATTCCCATTGGCAGCTATGAAGTACAGTAGACAACGAGAATCCATCAAACATTACCTGATGACGACCAAAGAACATCCGACTGCGGACACTGTTTATATGCATGTGAAAAAGGAGTTTCCCAATATCAGTCTTGGGACAGTTTACAGAAATCTCAATCTTCTCACAGATATCGGTGAAGCGGTCAAGATTTCCACTCCAAATGGAGGAGACAGATTTGATGGAAGGCTCGAACCGCACAATCACTTCCTGTGTACAAAGTGCGGACGGTTACTGGATCTGGAGCTGGATATGAAAAGTATAGAGGAAGTCAACCGCCTGGCCGCGGAGAATTTTGACGGGATCATACAGTCAAGCTCCATGTTATTTTATGGTGAATGCAGTGACTGCATTAAAAAGTCATAGCAAATATAATTCAAGAAGAAAAGGAGAACAAGAACAATGAAAAAATTTGTATGTACAGTATGTGGTTATGTTTACGAAGGAGAAGCTGCTCCGGCTGAATGTCCGGTATGCCATGCACCGGCTGAAAAATTCAAAGAGCAGACAGGTGAAAGAGAGTGGGCTGCTGAGCATGTAGTAGGTGTTGCTCAGGGCGTCAGCGAGGACATTCTTGCAGATCTGAGAGCTAACTTCGAAGGAGAGTGCTCTGAGGTTGGTATGTACCTGGCAATGGCAAGAGTTGCTCACAGAGAAGGATATCCGGAAATCGGTCTGTACTGGGAGAAAGCAGCTTACGAAGAGGCTGAGCATGCTGCTAAATTTGCAGAGCTGCTCGGTGAGGTCGTAACAGACAGCACAAAGAAGAACCTGGAGATGCGTGTAGAGGCTGAGAATGGTGCTACAGCTGGTAAGTTTGATCTTGCTAAACGTGCGAAAGCTGCTAACCTTGACGCAATCCATGACACAGTTCATGAGATGGCAAGAGATGAGGCTCGTCACGGAAAAGCATTTGAGGGTCTTCTGAAGAGATACTTCGGCTAATCACGGAAAACTGAATATATAAGTATTTCGCAATCGCAACAAATGGACTGTCTTTGAGAATTTAATAGATATTCCCGAAGGCAGTCTTTTTTACACTTTATATCATTTTTTAAGGAGGTAGTGATCATGTCCAAATACGCAGGAACAAAAACAGAAAAAAATCTTATGGAGGCATTCTCCGGAGAATCTCAGGCAAGAAATAAATACACTTACTATGCATCTGCTGCGAGAAAGGCCGGCTTTGTCCAGATGGCAAACATCTTTGAGGAAACTGCAAATCAGGAAAAAGAACATGCCAAAATGTGGTTCAAAGAATTCCACGGCATAGGGAATGTAGAGGAAAATCTTGCAGATGCTGCTGCAGGTGAAAACTATGAGTGGACAGATATGTACAAAAGAATGGCCGAGGAAGCTGAAGAGGAAGGTTTCCCGGAACTGGCTGCAAAGTTCCGCGGCGTTGCCAAAGTAGAGGCTGCTCACGAAAAACGCTATCAGAGACTGCTCGACCACTACCGTGAAGGAAAAACTTTCAAAGACGACGCTCCTCTTGGATGGAAGTGCGGAAACTGCGGCTACATCTACGAAGGAGACGAAGCCCCGGAGATCTGCCCTGTGTGCGCTCATCCGAAGGCTTACTTTGAGAGAAAAGCTGAGAATTATTAATTTTGAGTTTTTGTTTGAAATTTTTTCTATTTTTCTACATCAGGAGAGACCGCCGCGGCTGTCCGTGCCATGGCGGTCTCCTTTTTTGTAACGGCGGCAGGGCAAAGTCCGGGCCTGCCCGGAACCCTGGCGGCCACTTACAATCCCGGAGTGGAACTTCCGTCACTTCCGATGATCCCCTTTGAACTGATCAGATTTAGTTTCATCTCCCGGGTCATATGCTTGATCTCATATTCCCGTCTCATTGCCATCTCCCGCGTCTCAAACTCTTCATAGTAAGCGAGCGCGACCGGCCGTCTGGATTTTGTGTATTTGGCTCCTTTCCCGGAATTATGCGCACGAAGCCTTTTCTCAAGATCATTGGTCCATCCGGTGTACAGACTTCCATCCCTGCAGGAAAGGATATATGTATAGTTCATTTGCAACACCTCGCAGAAATTATGATAACATATTGCGCGCTTTTTCGGAAGTACAGCAGAACGCATTGCGCCGTGCCAGCTCGATTCCACTTCGCTTCATCCCGCTGTGGGCTATCGCCCTTTCGATTCCGTCCGCATTGCGCCGCGACAGCTCGATTCCGCTTCGCTTCATCTCGCTGCGGGCTATCGCCCTATGAAAAAAGAGAGGGGGGTGACCGGCTGGAAAGCGAGCTTTCCACCGGTCACCCCCCTCTCTTTTTCCGCACGGCTCAATGCTTGTTCATGCTATTCCATAAAATTCATCGGGTCTACTGGTTCGCCGTCTTTGAGGATTTCGAAGTAGAGGTTCGGACCTTCTACGCTGTAGTATTTTGTTGGTTCGTTCAGTGTACCGATGGTCTCTCCTGATGCTATATAGTCTCCTATGGAGACCGGAACGTCTGTGAGCTGACCGTAGACTGCACTGTAGCCGTTACCCATATCGAGGGTCACTGTAGTGCCTGTCTGAGCTGTATCCTCAATATTGGTCACAATCCCGGCTGCAGATGCGGCAATGGTCTCTCCCACTTCTCCTCCGATGATCAGCGCCGGATTATATTTATACTGCTCCAGCGTAGAGAAGAACACGGTATGATCCATGCTGTACCCGATAAGTACCGCGCCGCTTGCCGGCCAGGCAAGTGTGCTGTCCTCGCTGAACCAGACTTCTGCCTCGGAAGCTGTGCCTGCTGCCTCCGTGTCATCTACAGACTCCTCCGTACCTTCCGGAGTCTCCTCAGCCTGTACATCCGGCTGATCTTCTGCTTCTGTCATATCCTCCGCACTGCTGTCTTCTTCCGGGAGAACAATATCATCTGCTGTTGTCTCTTCGCTGTTATCTTCTGTAAGTTTTTCTGCCTGTTCCTCGGCTTTCGCCACCTGCTCATCCATCCGGTCCTGATAATTGTTAAATGTATATGCCCCAACCATTGCTATGACTGCGACAAAGCAGATCACGATACCGACCGCAGCGCCTTTCCCTCTTAAAAAGGAAGGTCTTTCATCTTTATTCATAATCATCACCTCTGGCTATATCTTTGCCAGAAATGGATCATGTTATTCTTAATTTGGATAATATGTCAGTTATTTCTGAACCTTTTTTCAGAGCAATTCTGTCTCCTGAATCTCCGTATTTATTACAGTTCCCTCAAAAAAGAAAGTCAGGATATCCTCGCATGTGCTTCCTTCTTTTGCCATCTCATTTGCTGTCCACTGGCTCATTCCCAGTCCGTGACCATTCCCTGTAGCAGTGATCTGAAGATCATCATCTTTTTCACTGAAAGAAAACGCGCTGGAGGAAAGCCCCATCGCATCTCTGAACTGATCTCCTGTACATGTAGTCTGTCCTATCCTGAGACGGCTCACATAACCTGCGGAATCTGTTTCCTGAATCTCAAAGTCCGTGAAAGAATAACCCTCTTCCGCTTTTTCTTCCTCTTCTGCCACAAGGAAATCCCGGCACTTTCTCAATACTTCGTCATAATCAAATGTATAAATATGTATCTCATCGTCCGCCTCTTTATCCAGCGGACATTCTTTCACTTTCAGGTAGGGATACTCTTTGCTTCCCGTAACTTCCTCCGCACTTCTCGTCATCCCGCAGCTGGATTGATGGAACGGCGTCCACGCATAGGTATCCTCATAAAACAGCACCATATCATCCGTAGCTTTTACAGCATCTGTATATGTCTTATAATACTGTTCAAACTCATTCTTTGACCATCTCGTTTCCATCTCTTCTGTGCTCATATAGTCCTCCGACAGAATCTTGTCTTCCGAATTTTCCAGTTCCCTGTAAAGGGAGGTACGGATCAGGACAGCCTGCGCCTTCAGTGCCTCCGTCTCATAGTCTGCCGGCATCTCCCTTGCAAGTATCCCTGCAAGATAATCTGTCCATTTTATTTTACTGATCTGTTTTCTGCCGTCAGCATCCTCTGTCCTCACAGTAACATAGGAAACATTTTCTCCGCTTCCGATCCTGGCGTCTGCTCCATTCGCAAATACGGAAACAATGTATGGAAAGAGAATAAGAATGATCAGAAACGCAAAAAAGGACCTCAGTTTCTGTTTGACGATATACCTGTTCATAAAAACAGCCCTCCATATTTTATTATATGAAGGGCTGCTTTTATTTAGAATACCTTGTCCGTATCTCTTTATTCACTTTTCTCTTCCTGCTCCGGTGCTGCCGGCGGTACAGGAGCTGCCGGTTTCTCTTCTTCCGGCGCTGCCGGCGGTACGGGCGGTACCGGTTTCTCTCCTTCCGGCGCGGTCGGCGGTACGGGCGGTACCGGATTTCCCGGATAGATCGGCCGTACAGGCGGAGGTGTCAGACGCGGCTCCATTCCCGGATTAAAATCACGGTTGCGGAGCGCAAACAGACAGAACGACTCGTACAGCGGCAAAATGATCGAAAGCACAGAATGTGCGATCGCCATATTGCGTGTTGTGAACCTTCCGTAGATCTGGAAGTTGATCAGTGCCGTAAGGACACTGTAAACAGCCTGATAAATCAGGAGCAGCACTACCAGAAGAAGGATCAGGACCACCAGCACCATAACGGCGCCTCCTCCTATGACTGGATTATATCCATATCCATGGGAGTAAGAAACGCTGGAGAACACTCCAAATCCCAGGATGAAGAAAAAGATAAAGTAAAAGATCGATACCACGATCCCCCAGATGATCGGAAGCACAAGATTCCATACTCCCGGGGATTTTACCTTCTTCGTCTTCAGCGCGATCGTTCCCGCAAGTTCACCGTGGAAATAGGTTCTCGCAAACGGTATAAACGCAAGCCACGGGGAACTTTTCCCCATTCTTTTTCCGATGGTGTAAAGCCCGATCCCCCGGAAAACATATTCCACAATAAAGAGGATCAGCGCCAGCATGATGACAATCAGGTAGATCGACATCACAACAGCAAAAACAGAATCCGACATTCCGGAATTCACCGGATAGTCATAACCGTAGTCATAAGCGTATCCCATAAACACCTCCTACTCTTCCTCGTATGAGGTAACCTTAATTTTTTTCAGATGCCAGATATCTCTTACATATTCCTCGATGGTTCTATCAGAAGAGAACTTGCCGCTGCATGCTGTCTGCATCATCGCCATTCTTGACCATCTGTTCTGGTCTCTGTAGGCTTCCTCTACTCTCTTCTGCGCGTCTGCGTAGGAACGGAAATCCTTCAGGATGAAATACATATCCGCTCTGTCCGTACTCTGGGTGTTAAGCAGAGAGTTATACAGATTCACATACATATTGTGATCGCCGTGGGAATATGTTCCGTCCATAAGCTGATCCACAACTCTCTTGAGCTCCCAGTCATTGAAATAGATATCCTGCGGATTATATCCGCCGTTGTTCTCATAGTTGATAACTTCCTCTGAGCTCAGACCGAAGATAAATGCATTTTCCTCTCCTACTTCCTGGACGATCTCCACGTTGGCTCCGTCCATGGTTCCCAGTGTAGGCGCACCGTTGAGCATGAACTTCATGTTACCTGTTCCAGATGCCTCCTTGGAAGCTGTGGAGATCTGCTCGCTGACGTCCGCAGCCGCAAAAATGATCTCACCGTTGGATACACGGTAATCCTCAATGAAGACAACCTTCAGCTTTCCGTTGATGCTCCTGTCATTGTTCACCACTTCGGCAACAGAGTTGATCAGCTTGATCGTTTCCTTTGCTCTTAAGTATCCTGCCGCAGCTTTTGCACCGAAGATAAATGTTCTCGGATAGAAGGACATCTCCGGATGCTCCTTGATCTGATTATACAGATACATGATATGCAGGATATTCAGAAGCTGGCGTTTATATTCATGCAGACGTTTTACCTGCACATCGAAGATCGAACGGGGATCCACGTCGATTCCGTTGTGCTCTTTAATATATTTTGCAAGGCGGACTTTGTTCTTGTATTTGATTTCCATGAACTCGCGTCTTGCGTTTTCATCATCCACATATGGTTTCAGTTTTGCGATCTGAGACAGATCTGTGATCCATCCGCTTCCGATCTTGTCTGTGAGCCAGTCGGCAAGCAGCGGGTTTCCATGTGCAAGGAAACGTCTCTGTGTAATACCGTTTGTCTTGTTGTTGAACTTCTCCGGCATCATTTCGTAGAAATCTTTCAGCTCCTGATGCTTCAGGATTTCTGTGTGGAGTTTCGCAACACCGTTTACAGAGAAGCCTGCAATGATCGCCATGTTTGCCATGCGCACCTGTCCGTCCATGAGAATAGCCATCATCTTGACTTTCTCCTCATTGCCCGGGTACATCTCGCGCACCTTGATAAGGAATCTGCGGTCAATCTCCTGTACGATCTGGTAGATACGCGGAAGAAGGCGGGAGAACAGGTCGATGGGCCATTTCTCAAGTGCCTCTGCCATGATCGTATGGTTCGTATATGCGCAGGTCTTTGTCGTCACATCCCATGCCTCTTCCCAGCTCAGTCCTTCCTGGTCGATGAGAAGACGCATCAGTTCCGGAACGGCAACAGTCGGGTGAGTATCGTTCATCTGGATGACAACTTTCTCATAAAGTTTTCTGATATCGCTGTGTTTCTTCTTGTATTTCGCGATCAGCGCCTGCAGGCTGGCGGAAATGAAGAAATACTGCTGTTTCAGACGAAGTTCTTTTCCTGAATAATGGTTGTCATTCGGGTAGAGTACGTCAACGATCAGTTTTGCAAGGTTTTCCTGCTCCACTGCCTTGTGGTAATTTCCTCTGTCGAACTCATCCAGTTTGAAGTCTGTGATCGCTTTTGCGTCCCATACACGCAGCGTATTGACTACGTGGTTTCCATATCCAACGATCGGCATATCGTAGGGAATAGCGAGAACGGACTCATAATTCTCCTGGATAAAGATGTCTTTTCCAGTCTCCGGATCCTTCTCGAAACGGATGTTTCCTCCGAAACGAACTTCCTTTGCGTACTCTTCTCTGCGGAGTTCAAAAGGATTTCCCTCTTTCAGCCAGTTGTCCGGCACTTCAACCTGGTAACCGTTTTCAATTTTCTGCTTGAACATACCGTAACGATAGCGGATGCCGCATCCATATGCCGGGTAATTCAGCGTTGCAAGGGAATCAAGGAAACATGCTGCAAGTCTTCCCAGACCGCCGTTTCCGAGAGCCGCGTCCGGCTCCTGGTCCTCGATCACGTTGAGGTCGAGTCCCATCTCGTCGAGCGCCTCTTTTACATCTTTGTAAACTGTCATGTTGATAAGGTTATTTCCAAGGGCACGGCCCATAAGAAATTCCATTGACATGTAATAAACTGTCTTTGCATCCGCCTCATCGTAAGCTTTCTGTGTCGCAAACCAGTCGTCAAAGATAACGTCCTTGATCGCATAGGAAACTGCCTGGAAAAGCTGCTGAGGAGTCGCTTCCTCGATCGTCTTTCTGTATAAAGTCCTGATATTGTCCTTTACCGTCTGCTTGAATGTTTCTTTCTCAAATCTTTTGCTGAACATAGTTTTATTTTCCTTCCTTTTCCACACCCATTGTAACCGCTTCACCGTTGATCTTCCACTCCTTTACATAGCCGGCCGGCTGCGCTTTTACAACTTCGTCGGCAAGAACCTCTCCGCCGATCTGTGTGCCGTATTTTCCAAAGACTGCTTCTGCCTTCTCTGTTCCGTCGTAAGTAACACGGATCCGGTCCATGACCTCGAAATCTGCTTCTTTTCTCATGGTCTGGATCTTGCTGATGATCTCACGGACAAATCCTTCTTCGAGAAGTTCCGGTGTCAGATTCGTATCGAGCACTACTGTGATGCCGTTGTCATTCTCGGAGACAAATCCTTCTACCTGCGCTGTGTCGATCAGCAGATCCTCTTTAAAGAGCGTGATCTCCTGTCCGTTCACATCCAGTTTCAGGGCGCCTGTCGCGTTGACCTCGTCCATCGCCGTATTTCCGTCGATACTGTCGAGTGCAGCCTTGATGCCACCTAACATTTTACCATATTTCGGTCCGACAGTCTTTAACTGCGGTTTAAAAGTGTATGAAGTAAAGTCTCTTACATCTTCCGTAAATTTAACATTCTTAACATTCAGCTCGTCAGCGACGATCTCCTGATAGAACTCAGGAAGCTCGAAGCCCGCCTTTACGAACATCTGTCCGATAGGCTGACGGTTCTTGATATTGGATGCATTTCTGCAGGCACGTCCCATAACGACCAGCTTCAGGACATGGTCCATGTTCTCTTCCAGTTCTGCGTCTATCTGCTCTTCGTGTACTTCCGGGAACAGGCACAGATGGATACTTTCCGGGGCATCCTTGTCAATACTGCGGACAAGGTTCTGATAGATTTCCTCCGTCATGAACGGGATCATCGGAGCTGCTGCCTTGGAGACAGTCACAAGCGCTGTATACAGTGTCATATATGCATTGATCTTATCCTGCTCCATTCCCTTTGCCCAGAAACGCTCACGGCTTCTTCTTACGTACCAGTTACTCATGTCGTCCACAAACTCCTGAAGGGCACGTGCCGCCTCCGGAATACGGTAGTTCGCCAGATTGTTATCCACATCTTTCACCATGGTGTTCATTTTGGACAGAAGCCATTTATCCATTACGGTAAGTTTATCGTATTCCAGTGTATATTTTGTCGCGTCAAAATTATCGATATTCGCATAGAGAACAAAGAATGCATAGGTATTCCACAGAGTTCCCATGAATTTTCTCTGTCCTTCTGTCACGGCTTTACCGTGGAAACGGTTCGGCAGCCACGGTGCGCTGTTGATGTAGAAGTACCAGCGGATCGCGTCAGCGCCGTATTTCTCAAGAGCGTCGAACGGATCCACCGCATTGCCCTTGGACTTGCTCATCTTCTGTCCGTTCTCATCCTGAACGTGTCCGAGGACAATAACGTTCTTGTAAGGAGCCTTGTTGAAGATCAGCGTGGAGATCGCAAGCAGGGAGTAGAACCATCCTCTTGTCTGGTCCACTGCCTCGGAAATAAAGTCTGCCGGGAACTGCTGCTCGAACAGCTCCTGATTCTCAAACGGATAATGGTGCTGTGCAAACGGCATGGAACCGCTGTCAAACCAGCAGTCGATCACTTCCGGCAC
>DWVT01000091.1 GCA_019120075.1 Candidatus Mediterraneibacter excrementigallinarum | reverse complement strand
CGGTGAAGTCACGCCCGGCTAAAAAATCGAAAATAGCGGGGCTTGGGAAAGTGCGTCCATTTTTAGGAAAAACCAGCAAAAATCTATTGATTTTTATTCATTTTTCTCTTGACATATCACCGCTGGACTTTCCGGCTGTCAGTGAGAAATAGATGTCTTCCAGAGACGGAAGGCAGGCGGAAACGTGAAAAATTTCTCCGCCTCCATATACGATCCGATGAACCAGTTCTGGAATGTCCGTCTCAGAGACGACTTCTGTCTCCAGCCAGACTGCGCCGCTTTCATTGCCCGCCTCTTTTCTGCCTGATCCGAACTTCCGGAGCCCCAGTCGGGAAAAAGCATCCGGAGAAATATGATCTGCCAGGATCCTTACCGTGATTTGAGGCGAGACTGTTCGGCGAAGCTCGTCGAGCGTTCCGGAAGCGAGCAGAGAGCCCTTCTCGATCAGCCCGTACCGGGTGCAGATCTCCTGGGCATACCGGAGCTGGTGAGTGCAGAGAAAGACAGTGACATTTTCCTTCAAAGCGAGATCCCGGATCAGCCGGTTCACGTTCTGGGCACTTTCGGGATCCAGTCCGGAAGTGGGCTCATCGAGAAAAAGGACTTTGGGCCGATGGATCAGGGCACGGGCAAGGGAAAGCCTCTGCCGCATACCCGTGGAGTAGGCGCTGAGCCTGCGATCCGCAGCTTCTTCCAGACCGAGCTGGCGGAGAAGAGCAAGTCCTCTGCTTTGGGCACAGTTCCTATCCAGTCCGAAAAGAGATCCGTAGAAAAGAAGATTTTCCAATCCGGTGAGATTATCATACATCTGAGCGTGTTCAGTGACGACGCCTGAAATGGCGTGGATCTTTTCCGGTTCCGCTGACGGGTCGATTCCCATCACTTCGCAGTTTCCTTCCGAGGGAGAGAGCATTCCGGTCAGAAGCTTTACTGTACTTGTCTTGCCGGCGCCATTGGGGCCGAGAAAACCGAATACTTCACCCTGCCCCAGAGAGAGGGAAAGGCTGCTGACTGCTCTGTTTCCGCCGGGATAGATTTTTGTGATGCTGTTTATGACAATGGATTTCATTCTGTACTGCCTCCTTGTTGTGAACCGGGGTCTGTAAGTTTTGACAGCTCCAAAGTCAGGGCACAGAACCGGGGATTATCTTTCAGAGAAAGAAAGGCCGGGTTTTCCGTAACCGAACTGACGATATCCTGCCGGATGGCTGCATCGTTTCTTGGCGGAGCCCCTCCGAGGTCCAGACAGTGGCTCAGCCAGTCATCAAGCTGATCGAAATATCTGTCTCCGTGGAGATGGAGGGGATAGATATTTCCACATGCGCAGCGTACATATTTTTCGAGGACATCCAGAGCGGAGGTGTTATCGTTCTGGATCAGAAATCCATATGCACATTTCAGATAGGTGGACAGAAAGACACCGGGATTAAGCTGCTCTACCTGAAAGACGTCCGCAAGTATACAGATGCGTTTCCATGTTTCCCGGAAAGTATCAGGCCTGTCTGTGCACAGATCCAGATAGGAGCTCATCTGGCTTAAGAGACTGAGAAAATTCTGGTAGATTCCTGCCTGAAGCACCGATACTGCTTTCTCAGGCCGGCCTTTCATCTGCCAGGCCGATGCTATCAGTGGCTCGGAAGGAAGATACGTGTAAGGCTCGTGTGCGAGAAGATCCAGTGCTTCGTCAGGATGACAGAGAGCAATAAGGCAGTACGCCTCCAGGGACAGTGCCTGTTTCGCCAGCAATACATCATTACTCTCAGTCCTCATCCGGGTCAGAAACTCTTTTGCTTCCTGGAGAATGCTGGTCCGCTCTTCCGAAGTTTCACAAAGGCCGCAGTGGTTGATCATAAGTGAGCTGATCTGGAAGAGCAGCGGGAAACAGGAGTAGTATTCCTTTGCTGTTTTCCTGCATTTTTCCATTACTTCACGAAATGGTCTGTGGGTAAATGCTTCGGCTGTTTCGCGGTGAAAACGCCGGATCTCATCCTGCGTCATCTCGGGCCGGAAACCGATCAGCTCATCTACGCTGATGTTAAAGTATGCGGCGAGACAGGGCAGAAGTGTGAGGTCCGGAAGACTCTGGCCAGTCTCCCATTTGGAGACAGACGCTTTGGTCACCCCCACAAACTCTGCAAGCTGCTCCTGTGTTATCCCTTTTTCTCTCCGTTTTTCAGAAATCGTGTGTGCAAGAGTGATCTTTCCCATTCTTCTCACCTCCTGGACTTATTATATCGATTGACAAAATCAACTGTAAAGGGAGCAGTGGTTAATTTCTCTGCGGAAAATCAACTGTCAGGAAACTTCTGCACTCACAGTGTTCACAGAGTGGAAAATCAGATAAAAAAGGACTGTCACCTGACAGCCCTCTTTCGATTTCGAAAATATCTCAAGATGTAATATGCAATAAACGCCAGTGCGCTGACGATCCATGTTACCGGGTAACTGAAGATGATCGCCGGAATGGAGGGGGAGATCTTCATAACAACTGTAAGCCAGATGATGCGGAAGACGCAGACGCCCGCCAGCGTGATGACCATGGGCACGATCACATCTCCCATACCGCGGAGCGCTCCTGCAAGGATCTCGATGAAGACATACACGATATACCAGGGGATGATCAATACCAGCATATCACATCCGATCCGGATCACATTCTCGTCTGAGGTAAACAGACGGAAGAGAGGGACTCTCGCCATGATCAGAAAAAGAACCAGAACTCCGGATACAGCCAGATCCATCAGCAGGCAGACCCAGGTGCTGCGGCGTACCCGGTCCATCTTTCCTGCGCCGAAGTTCTGACCTACGAAAGTGGTAATAGAGATTCCGAAGGCAGTGCTGACCATCCAGAAGATGGAGTCCAGCTTGCCATAGGCTGACCACGCCGCAGTGGTATCTGTCCCGAACGTATTAATGGATGCCATAATAGCAATATTGGTGATGGAGAAGAGCACGGACTCCAGTCCGGTAGGGATACCCAGCTTGAGCTGTGTCTTCAGGACGGCTTCGTGAAAACGGATCTCTTTCAGGGAGAGCGTCAGGATCTCCCGGGATTTCATGAGGTCCCGGGTGACCAGCACCGCGCTTGCCGCCTGAGCGATAAGAGTGGCGATCGCAGCACCCATGACACCCATGTGGAACACGATGACAAACAGGGAATCCAGCACAATGTTGATGATACAGCAGATGATCAGATAGTACAGCGGATGTCTGGAATCTCCTGTGGCTCGCAGGATAGCGGATCCCATATTATAGACCAGGACAAAGATGATCCCGGCAAAATAAATCCGCAGATAAACGATGGAGTCCTGCATGATATCTGCCGGCGTCTGCATGAGAGTGAGGAGCGCCGGGGCGGTCAGGATACCGATCAGAGTAAACACGATCCCTCCGGCGACTGCCATGGCGTATGCATTGTGGAGTCCCTCGTTTGCTGCTTTGACATTCCTCGCTCCGAAGAACTGGGCAACAGTGACTGAGGCTCCGGAGGAGAGTCCGGTAAAGAATCCCACGACCAGAGATACGATCTGAGCAGAGGAGCCGCCGACGCTGGCGAGAGCTTCTTTCCCAACAAACTGTCCCACGATCACGCTGTCTATGGTGTTGTAAAGCTGCTGGAAAAAGGTGCCCAGCAAGATCGGGAAGAAGAACAGCAGAAGCTGTTTCCAGATCGTCCCCTGTGTGATCTGATTTTTGTTCAGTGCTGATGATTCCATGGAAAAACTTCTTTCTGAAATATATTTGCTGCCAGAAAATACATCTGTGCCGAACATATTATATAGAAAAGCAATACGGGACGCAATAGGGAAAAGGACAGAAATGCCGAGAATCAAAAAGGTAAAAAAGAGAAAAAGAAAACAGCGGGAAATCTTTACCGGTGAAAGAGTTCCCGCTGTTTCTATAAAGGAAGAGTCAATGGAATCTGATATTGTCTATAATATGATCATTTATACCATACGGCAGCTTCATACGGTCTTAAGTTCATCACACCGTTCTCAGCGGATACGGCATCTTTATAATTGCCGATCACGCGCTCATATCCTGTCACATCCGGAGCGCCTTTCCATGTGCAGTCCCTTCCGTAGAAGTTTGCTGCAACGATGAGTTCATGGCCTTCGTAAGTCCTGCGGTAAGCAAATACGCAGGGATCTTTTACCGCCAGAGGCTCAATGTCTCCGTAAGCAATGACATCCAGCTCTTTTCTCATGGCGATCAGCTTCTGATAATAATGGAAGATCGAATCTTCGTCCTTTAACTGTTCCGCAGCATTGATCCGGGTGTGGTTACCGTTTACGGCAATCCATGGCTCGGCGCTGTCTTCAGCGGAAAACCCGGCGTATTTCGTATCATCCCACTGCATCGGCGTACGTCCGTTGTCCCTGGAGTGGATCTGAATGATGCGCAGGGCGTCAGAAGCAGAGAGCCCCTTGTCCTGCAGAATCTGATAATGGTTCAGACTCTCTACGTCCTTGAACTGGGAGATATCGGTGAAGTCTGTGTTGGTCATACCGATTTCCTCGCCCTGGTACACATACGGTGTACCTCTCAGGCAGTGGATGATGGTCCCCAGCATCTTTGCAGATTCCTTCCAGTATTTCCCCTCGTCTCCGAAACGGGAAACGACACGGGGCTGGTCGTGGTTGCACCAGAACACAGCGTTCCATGCATTGTGCTCCGCCATCTTTGTCTGCCAGTCAAAGATGATGTCTTTCAGTTTCTGGAAATCGGTGGGAACAAGAACCCATTTCTCATTGCCCATGAAGTCCACTTTCAGGTGGTGGAAGCTGAATACCATGGACAACTCCCCGGTGTCACGGCCTGCATATTTGAAGCAGTTCTCCATAGTCGTGCTGGACATCTCGCCCACAGTCACGATGCCTTCGTCCTTTCCGAATGTGGCGTCGTGCATCTCTTTCAGATACTGATGGATCTTCGGACCGTCTGTATAATATTTCCGTCCGTCGCCGGTCTCATCATCCTCATAGCAAGCCTTGCTGATCAGGTTGATCACATCGAAACGGAAACCGCGTACCCCTTTTTCCATCCAGAACTTCAGGATCTTCTGGATCTCTTTGCGGACGTTTTCGTTCTCCCAGTTGAGATCCGCCTGGGTTACATCGAAGAGGTGCAGGTAGTATTCGTCAAATTTTTCTACATACTCCCATGCGTTCCCGCCGAATTTGCTTTCCCAGTTGGTGGGCGGAACACCGTCGCCTTTTCCCTTGCGGAAGATGAAGAAGTCTTTGTAGTAGGGATCTCCTTCCATCGCTTTCCGGAACCACTCGTGGCGGGTTGAAACATGGTTGAATACCATATCAAACATCAGACCGATGCCGCGTTTTTTTCC
This sequence comes from Candidatus Mediterraneibacter excrementigallinarum, assembly GCA_019120075.1. GTDB lineage: Bacteria > Bacillota > Clostridia > Lachnospirales > Lachnospiraceae > Mediterraneibacter > Mediterraneibacter excrementigallinarum. The sequence goes on along the minus strand of DWVT01000091.1, from coordinate 21,975 downwards.
TTCCGCGATGAGCTCTTCCACATCCTCCATGGTCCCGTACCTTGGATCGATGTTGTAATAGTCCTCTACATCATACCCGTTGTCATTCTGAGGGGATACAAAGAAGGGGGTGAGCCAGATGTAGTCCACTCCAAGCTCTTTGATATAGTCCAGTTTTTCAATGACGCCGCGAAGGTCGCCCAGTCCGTCTTTGTTTGTATCGCAGAATGATTTTGGATAAATCTGATATACTGTACTCTTTCTGAAATCGTTATTCATATCTTACAATCCGTCCTTTCCTGATTATCATAAAATCATCATCTGTTACTGCGAATTGAGCTTTCAGCCTAGTCCCAGGAGATGACTGTCGTCTCGCCGGCTTTTGCGTCGATGCCGGAGTGCATTGTGATGTTTGCCGCGGTTCCCTCTGCTGTAACGATCAGCATTGTTGTACACGGATGTCCTGCAGCTTTGATCTTCTCCGGATCAAACTCGATCAGGGGCTGTCCGGCTTTGACGTGGTCGCCCTCATTTACAAGAAGTTTGAAGCCGTCTCCGCCCATGTCCACTGTGTCGACTCCGACGTGGATCAGGAGCTCTACGCCGTTGGGGAGAGTCAGCCCGCATGCGTGTCCTGTGTCAGCCATGACGACGCTCACATCGCAGTCTGCCGGTGCGGTCACGACAGTGTTGGAAGGTTCAATGGCAACGCCGTCGCCCATGATCTTCTGTGAGAATACATCGTCCGGTGCTTCCTCGATGGGCATTACTTTACCGTCAAGGATAGATTTCAGTTCTTTTACATTAGCTGTGTCCTCTGATTTTGTATCAACTGCGGAGGAAGCTGTGCCAGATGCAGGGGCTGTCTCTTCTGCAGAAGCTGCTGCCGGAGCTGCTGCTTCTTTTCCGAATCTGTCTTCCTGTGAAAGTTTGATCCGTCCGACGATAAAGGTCAGTGTGAATGGAATCACAATGGCAACAGCCATAGCCAGAAGGAAGATCAGGTAATACTGAGGTTTGATGGAAAGGATTCCCGGAAGTCCGCCGACACCGATGCTCAGAGCCTCAACTCCGAATCCTACGGAGATCATGGCAGCACAGCAGGAACCGATCATACCGCATACCAGCGGGAATACATATTTCAGGTTGACACCGAAGAGTGCCGGCTCAGTTACGCCCAGGTAACAGGAGATACATGCAGGTACATTGACCTGCTGAGCGCGCTCGTTCTTTTTCTGGAGAACGCTCATTGCCAGTACGCTGGATCCCTGTGCGATATTGGAAAGTGCGATCATAGGCCAGAGGATCGTGCTTTTTGACGGAGATGCAAGGAGCTGTGAATCGATGGCATTTGTCATATGGTGCAGTCCTGTCATGACCAGCGGCGCATATAACAGACCGAATACTGCGGCAAACAGGAATCTGAAGTTGGATGTAAGCCCTGCGTATACTATATTTCCGATCCCGTTTCCGATTGCCCAGCCGATAGGACCGACGATCGTGTGTGCGATGATGACAGCCGGAACCAGTGAACAGAACGGAACCACGATCATACTGATGACTTCAGGGCAGATCTTCTTGAAGAATTTTTCAAGATACACAAGGACAAATCCAGCCATCATTGCCGCGATGACCTGTCCCTGGTAACCGATCATTTCGACCTTTGCGAAGCCGAAATCCCAGTAAGGGATCTCATCCGCCGGTGTGGATGATACGCTGAAACCGTTCAGGAGCTGGGAGGATACAAGTGTCAGACCAAGGACAATACCGAGGATCTGAGTTGTTCCCATCTTTTTCGTGATAGACCATACGATGCCGACGGGCAGCAGGTGGAATACGGCTTCGCCGATCAGCCACAGGAAGTTATAGGTTCCTGCCCAGAACTGGGAGATGTCCGCAAGACTCTGTGTCCCATTATTAAAGAAATTGATCTCACCGATCACATTTCGAAAACCGAGTACAAGACCACCGCAGATCAGAGCCGGGATCAGCGGTGCGAAGATCTCGCCCAGAGTTCCCATAATCTTCTGGAGCGGATTCTGATTTGTTTTTGCTGCGGCCTTTACCGCATCTTTGCTCACACCCTCGATTCCGGCGTAAGCGGTAAACTCATTGTAGAAAACAGAGACATCATTTCCGATGATGACCTGATACTGGCCGGCCTGTGTAAATGTTCCCTTTACACTCGGCAGATCCTCGATCGCCTTTTCATCCGCTTTCTTAGGATCCACAAGAACAAAACGCATTCTTGTCATGCAGTGGGAAACTGCCTGGATGTTTTCTTTCCCTCCGACGAGAGTTAATAACTGTTTTACGTCATTATCATACTTACCCATCGATTCTCTTCCTTTCTCTTATAGATTCTTTTTTGGTCAAGCTTAATAGCGACACTTGTTTAAACAACTAGAATATAACACACTTGTTTGAACATGTCAACGAAAACCAGGGGAGAAAATAAACTTTGTGCGAAACAGACAAAATGGTCATGGGTGTTTTGGCAATTTATTCAGAAACAGGGGGAAGAGTCTATATTTCGCTTGATTTTGCTGCGCATCATTTCTATAATAATAGAAGATGTTTAAACAAGAAGGTGGGAACAGGAATGCCTAAAGCAAAGTATGACCATATTTACAGAGACTTAAAAGAAAAAATAGAGACAGAATTTTACGGATATCAGCAGATGCTCCCATCAGAGAACTCGCTCGTAAAGGAATATGGGTGCTCCCGCAATACAGTGCGCCGGGCAGTTGCGGAACTTACATCAGACGGATATGTTCAGCCGATGCATGGAAAGGGAGTCAGAAATATCTTCCGTCCGATTGAACAGACTGCCTTTACAGTGGGGGGGATTGAATCATTCAGGGAATCAGCTGCCCGGAACAAGAAGAAACCATTTACACGGGTGCTTCAATTCGCAGAAATCACAGCGGATGCAAAGATTGAACGCCGTACAGGATTCCGGCAGGGAACGCCGTTATATTATATCCAGCGCCTTCGTTCTCTGGACGGGATGCCGCTGATACTGGATCACAACTATTTTCTGAAAGAATTGACGGAAGGAATTACCTGTGAGATTGCCGAGAAATCCGTTTATGACTATCTGGAGAATGTAAAAGGCCTTACGATCTCGACCAGCAAGAGAACACTGACGGTTGAGAGGGTTACCCAGGTGGATGAGAAATATATTGACCTGAAGGATTATAACTGTATGGCTGTAATTACGAGCCAGACATTTAATGATAACGGGATACAGTTTGAGTATACTCAGTCGAGGCACCGACCGGATTATTTTATGTTTCAGGATGTGGCGACAAGGCGAAGAGAGAATCTGCCAGGATAAAGAGTGAACAGTGTGGAGGACCGTTGATACAAAATAAATTTTCTGAAAATTCAGAAAAATATTGATAGTGGAAATAATTTTAAAATTATTATTAAAATATACAAAAAATGTATTGACAAAAATGGGCCCGGATGATATTATTAAGTCAATCCAAAAGAGATAAAAACATTCAAAATCTCAGAGGATATTTATCTAAGAGAACAAGCAGAAGCGTTGTTCGATTAGGTTAAAAATACAAGGCAACAGGAGGTAAGTCCCATGGACAGTATAGTTTCAGTTAATCATCAATATGTCAGTGGTACGGCAAATGCAAGTTCCTGTGAAGAAAGAGACCTTTGCTGAAGATTAGATTAATAATCCGGAAATAATCAGAATGGAAGAGAAACATCGGAGAGTTCGGAATTCGGATGAAAATCAAGAGATTCAACATTTGCAGACGTATTGAATATAGATACCACATATAACAGAATTTCGAAAGATGTGTAAAGAAACATTGAGTAGAATATCATAATTATAATAAGTGGCTGATGGTTATAGAAGTAATAATTGAGTAAGCCGTTGGAATATTGGGTAACAGTACTGCTTCTGCTGGAAGATTATAGGAAGAATAACCTGGAAGAACTCTTAAGGATATAAGAATGGTACCTGAATCAGAACGAAAGTGAAGAGCTAAGGATTTTGTTATGAACCTCAAGTTGTTATCAGAAAAGAGAAGATAGTGTTTAAGAAAGTCTTAAACGGATTGGAAGTTGATTCGGATAACAGACGGCAGAGGTCTTACAGGAACAGGAATCAAATATATTCCTCCGATAAAATATAATAAAATAAAAATAATGGAAAAATTAAATAAAAAATAAAATGCATCGCCAATGTCAATTGGGGGTGCATTTTTTTGACATTACGGTTTTCATATGATAAACTAGTGAAAGAATATCGGCTTGTGTAAACATGGCACAAAAGTAAAAAATTGTGACCGATGAAATATTATTTTCGATGAGGTGAGTGCGGTGGATAAGTATGATTATAAGTTAAAGACAGAACAGATGCTTGAGCTTATGGAAGATGGCGCATACGGCAAAGCGGCAGCAATAGCCGATGAAATTGACTGGAAGAGAGTACGCAATGTTACGATGCTGATGAATGTCAGCGATATATATGAGAAAAATAAAGAATATCAGAAGAGTTATGATGTTCTGAGGATTGCTTATCACCGTGCGGAGGGCAGCAGGAAAGTTATCTATAAGCTGTGTACGCTGGCTATCAAGACAGGAAATGTTGACGAAGCAATAGACTATTACGATGATTTTATGCAGATTGCGCCCAAGGATCCGAATCAGCATATTCTTCGATATCAGATCCTCCGGGCACAGCGGGCTCCCATCGAGCAGCAGATTGAAGCGTTGGAGGAGTTTAAGAAAGCGGAATATATTGAAGAGTGGGCATATGAACTTGCAAAGTTGTATCAGGAAGCTGGTATGACGGCAGAATGTCTGGAAGAGTGCGATGACCTGATCCTGTGGTTCAGTGAAGGGCAGTATGTTTATAAAGCAATGGAACTGAAGATGCAGTATAAACCGTTGACTCCATCCCAACAGGAAAAATATGATCACAGATTTGAGAAACTGTCCGCTGAGACAGAGGAGATGCCGGATCTTGAAGCCTTTTACGGAAATGAGGATGAAGAAGAGGAACCGAAAGATTCGGAAACAGAGGCTGGAAATGCTGAGGCAGAAAACTCAACTGCGACAGAGCAGGCAAAAAGAGAGACGGAGTCTGCGATGACACCTCACCCGGAAAAATCAGGGGAAACGTCCGAGCCTGAAGCGGAAAATAAAAGCAGGACAGGTAAGATCGGAGACACGATGCGCCTGGACGAGGCATTAAAGAAACTGCTTCATCCCGGAAAAGAATCTGCTTCAAATGAACAGAATGCAGCAGCAAATGAAGAAGAGCAGGAACCGGATATGACGGATCTCGCCAGTGAGATTGACGAGATCGAGTCAGTAGCTGATCTTGATATGGTTCATCAGATGTCTGAGGAAAGTGGCAGTGAGAGAAAAGAACTGCGAGAACCTATGGCGGCTTCAAGCGGACTTACGGAACTGATACCTGAGGAGAGCGAGGAGCTGGAAGAAGAAATTTTAAGTGAGACACTTGATGTATCTGAAGCGGAAGAATTTCTTATGGATGGTGATCCTGAAGAGCAAATCGATGCTCCACAGAATGACGAGGATGATCAGATTACGGGACAGATGAGTCTTGCAGACATTCTTTCAGGATGGGAAAATCAAGAAGAAGAAATCGTGGATGTAGAAGCCGAAGAACTTCCGGAGGACGAAGGGGAAGAGATCGAGGAGTCTGAGGCGGAGGAACTTCCGGAGGACGAAGAAGAGATCGAGGAGTCTGAGGCGGAGGAACTTCCGGAGGACGAAGGAGAAGAGATCGAGGAGTCTGACGCAGAAGAACTTCCGGAGGACGAAGGGGAAGAGATCGAGGAGTCTGAAGCGGAGGAACTTCCGGAGGATAATGAGGCCGAGCAAATAGAAAAAAGTGAAGCCGAGGACATTCCGTTAGAAGAGGAAACGGAATATGAATTGACAGATATGAATGATGAGGAAACTGCTGATGGAGACGGGGAGCGGCTTCAGACGCAGAATGAAGAAGAACAGACTCAGGAAACAATAACAGAAACTGAAGAAGGGGAAGAAACAGGGGAGATTATGGAAGAAAAGAAAAAAAACGAACCGATACTTCCGCCGGATATCCAGAGAATGATCGATGAGATTGAAGGTGTGATCCCGCCGGAAGAACCGGAAAAAGAGCTGAAAGTGAAGAAGGCAGCCGAGGAACCCCATGAGAATATGGGAAAACTGGCAGATGAACTCCGCATAGACGATGATCTGGATCTGGAGGATTCCGAGGATTATGAGGACTATGAAGAGGAAGAGTATCTTGATCCGGAGGATGAGGAGGAATATGAAGACGAGTCTTCTGAAGCGGAAGAATATGAGGAAGACGAATATGAAGATGACTACGAGGATGAATATTTCTCTGAAGATGATGCAGAGAGTCTGACGGAAGAGGAAGAGATCATTGACGATGAAGATGAGGAGTACTTTTCCGAGGACGATGCGGAAGAATACGACAGTGAGGTTCCGGATTTTGAGGAAGAATTCCGGGTGAACCCGGATCACAGCCAGGAGCCGGATGACAGAGAGATCCCGGATGATGATGACGATAACATGGACATCCTTTCGGCTACGACGCCTCTCAGCAGAAAGGAGACGGCGAAGCTGATCGCAACAGGAAAGACAGCTCCGCTGCCGTTGGATGAAATTTCGAATGCGCTTTCTATCTCTGATACAGGATTTATCGTGCATGGACGTTATGATCTGCAGATGCAGAGCGGAGTTGGCACGAGAGCAGGCCTGACCGAGGAACAGAAGAAACTGTTTTCTTACTTTGTACCTGTCAGAGGAATGAGTGAACAGCTGGTGGATGTGCTTGAGCAGGATAAGAACTGCACAAACAGAAATGGTACCTCAAGGACAGGCAATCTTCTTATTATTGGAAATAAGGGAAATGGAAAAACTGTTCTTGCGGTGGATGTGGTCAAGGCAATCCAGAAGCAGAGAAATATCAAACAGGGCAAGGTTGCTATTGTGACGGGAGAAGCCCTTAACAAGAAAAAGATAGGAGATATTTTCAATAAACTGTATGGAGGCGCACTGATCATCGAAAAAGCCGGAAAGCTGAACGAGAAGACTGTTGCGCGTCTGAACAAAGCAATGGAGAAGGATACGGGTGAGCTGTTGATCGTTCTTGAAGAACAGAGAAAGCCGCTTGACCGTCTGCTTTCTTCCAACAGGGAATTCAGAAGAAAGTTTACGTCCCGTCTGGAAGTTCCGATCTTTATCAATGATGAGCTTGTTACTTTCGGACAGACATATGCACAGGAAAACGGATATCGCATTGATGAGATGGGAATCCTGGCTCTTTACAGCAGGATCGATTCGCTTCAGAGAGAAGACCATGCGGTTACAGTTGCCGAGGTAAAAGAAATAATGGATGAGGCTATCCAACATTCACAGAAGGCATCGGCAAAGAAACTGGTGAAGCGTGTGTTTGGAAAAAATACGGATGATGCAGACAGGATTCTGCTTTCTGAGAAAGATTTTAATATTTAACACTTTATAAAAATAGACAGTCGTAAAAAAGACTGTCTATTTTTTGTTACAATCCACCTTTTCACTTTCTTTTTCTGAACCTTTCAAGTATAATAGTGTTATTAAGTGGCAACGGTAAACCTGGAGTGCAGAGAGTGGCTTTTCAGGATTTTCGTATAACAGAAGTTGCTAAAATTTGAGCGGCGAGGTGGGCTTTATGGTAAAGAAAAAAAGCGCAAAGAAGACAGTGCAGCCTTATGAGATCGGTGAACTGGACCAGTATCTTTTCGGGCAGGGCAACCATTACGAAATTTATCAGAAAATGGGTGCCCATAAAGTAACGGTAGACGGGGAACCGGGAGTATATTTTGCGGTATGGGCGCCGAATGCGCGAAGAGTTGCGGTCGTCGGTGATTTCAACGACTGGGATTTTGAGGCGAACTATATGGAGCGCCAGGAACCGATGGGAATTTATACCTGTTTTGTACCTGGTGTGAAAGAAGGCGATATGTATAAGTTCTGTATTGAGACTCAGCAGGGGAAGAGAATCTTTAAGGCAGATCCCTACGCAAATTACGCAGAATTGAGACCGGGAACTGCATCGGTCGTTACAGATATCTCTCACCTGAAGTGGACAGATGATGCGTGGATGCAGACGAGAAAGACGTGGGATCACAAGGTAAATCCGATGTCAATTTATGAGGTGCATCTTGGATCCTGGATGAGACATCCCGGGAGAGAAGATGAAGGATTTTATACCTACAGAGAATTTGCGGAAGCAATCACGAAATATGTGAAGGATATGGGGTATACCCATGTAGAGCTGATGGGAATGGCGGAGCATCCTTTTGACGGTTCCTGGGGGTATCAGGTTACCGGTTATTATGCTCCTACTTCCAGATACGGAACGCCGGAAGATTTTGCATATATGATCAACTATCTGCACCGCAATAAGATCGGAGTTATCCTTGACTGGGTACCGGCACATTTCCCGAGAGATGCCCATGGACTTGCTGACTTTGACGGAACGCCTACTTACGAATATGCAGATCCTAGAAAAGGAGAACATCCGGACTGGGGAACCAAGATTTTTGATTATGGAAAACCGGAAGTGAAGAACTTCCTGATCGCGAACGCGCTGTTCTGGATCGAGCACTACCATGTGGACGGGCTGCGTGTAGATGCGGTTGCCTCCATGCTGTACCTGGACTATGGAAAGCAGGACGGACAGTGGGTTGCGAACAAGTACGGCGGAAACGAGAACCTTGAGGCAATCGAGTTCTTTAAACATCTGAATTCGGTTGTTCTTGGCAGGAACCCGGGGGCTGTGATGATCGCGGAAGAATCCACTGCCTGGCCGAAAGTCACAGGGGCTCCGGAGGACGGAGGTCTTGGATTCAGCCTGAAATGGAATATGGGATGGATGCATGATTTCACAGAGTATATGAAACTGGATCCTTACTTTAGAAAGAATGCGCATAATATGATGACATTTGCCAGCTCTTATGCGTACAGCGAGAATTATATCCTTGTACTTTCCCATGATGAAGTGGTGCATCTGAAGTGCTCCATGATCAATAAGATGCCGGGGCTTGGATTTGACAAGTACGCAAATCTGAAAGTGGGATATGCCTTTATGACAGGACATCCTGGAAAGAAACTGCTCTTTATGGGACAGGAATTCGCACAGCTTCGTGAATGGAGCGAGGAAAGGGAGCTTGACTGGTATCTCCTGGCGGAACCGGAACATCAGGCAATCCAGAACTGGTATCGTGATCTGCTTCATCTGTATAAGAAGAACAAGGCGATGTATGAACTTGATTCGGATCCGGCAGGTTTTGAGTGGATCAATGCAGATGACTGTTTCCGGAGCATTTACAGTTTCTTAAGACACTCAAAGGATAACAAGAAAAATCTGCTCTTTGTGTGCAACTTTACTCCTATGGAGAGAAGGGATTACCGTGTGGGAGTTCCAAGGAGAAAACAGTGTAAACTGATCCTGAACAGTGATGATGTGCAGTATGGCGGAACAGGCGAGCCCAGACCGCTTCTGTACAAGCCGGTGAGACAGGAATGTGACGGACAGAAATATTCGTTTGCATATCCGCTCCCGCCATATGGGGTTGCTGTTTTTGAATTTTAGCAGATATATATGAAAATGATACAGAAGGCTGCCGCAGTGATATGCGGCAGTCTTTTTGCGCGATACGCCCGGCAGGCGGCCGACATGCTTGCATGAGCGGACATTTGCCGGGCAACGGACAGCGAACGGTATCACCGTGAGCTGCCCGAGGTATCGCGGTGATCGGATAGGGGAATACGTTTTCCCCTATCCGATCGGTGAACCGGCCGTGGTTCGGAGGAGAAAATGATCAGAATTGAGAGCAAAAGAAATAAATTCACTTACAATATATATCATATCGTGAAAGCCTTCTATCCGGGGGAAGAGGTGGAGCAGAAAGTAGATGAGCAGCAGGAACCTCTCGTGAAGCTGCATATGCCGGGAGGTTCCTCTTTTTCGGTCTTCCCTGAGGAAATCGGTCTTCCTGTCATACAGGATCCGGATGAAAGGCAGCTCCAGGAGGAAAAATGGGCAGTGACCCGGCGGGTATATCAATATCTGGAGGAGAGGAACGGAAGCGGCCTTGCCTGGGGGATACTGACAGGGGTGCGCCCCACTAAGCTGATCATGCAGAAGATCGAGGAGGGAGTCAGCAGGGAGGAGATCCTGCGGTCGTTTCAGGAGGAAGATTTTGTCAGCAGGGAGAAGGCGGAGCTTGCCTATGAGATCGCCTGCCGGGAGCATGAACTTCTGTCACGGCTGGACTGTGCCGAGGGCTTCAGCCTGTATGTGGGGATCCCTTTCTGTCCCAGTGTATGTTCCTACTGTTCCTTCAGCTCATCACCCATTGACCAGTGGAGGGACCGGGTGGATTCTTATCTGGACGCGCTGGTCAAAGAGATCCGTGCATTGGGCAGGATGGCATCGGGCAGGCGGCCGGACACCGTGTACATCGGGGGAGGGACGCCGACGACGCTGGAGCCGGAACAGCTGGACCGCCTTCTGGGCACGATAACGGAATGTTTTGATCTTGACCAGACGCTGGAATTTACCATTGAGGCGGGAAGGCCGGACAGTATCACAGAGGAAAAACTGCGGGTGATCCGTAAATATCCGGTCACAAGAATCTCAGTCAATCCCCAGACCATGCAGCAGAAGACGCTGGACCTGGTGGGACGGCGGCATACGGTGGAGGATGTGGAACGTGCCTTCCATATGGCGCGGAAGCTGGGATTTGACAATATCAACATGGACCTTATCGCCGGGCTTCCCGGAGAGACGGCGGCAGATATGCGGGATACCCTTGCAAAGGTGGAGGCGCTCCATCCGGACAGCCTGACGGTCCACGCCCTTGCCATCAAGAGGGCGGCGAGATTCGGGCAGGAGGGGAGGACAGCTGAACTTCATTCCGAGATCTCGCAGATGGTGGGAGATGCCGCAGCGTGTGCGCGGAAGATGGGACTTGCGCCTTATTATCTGTACCGGCAGAAGAATATCGCCGGAAATTTCGAGAATGTAGGGTATGCAGAGGTTGACAAAGCCGGAATTTACAATATACTAATTATGGAAGAAAAGCAGACCATCCTTGCCGCGGGTGCGGGAGCATCTACCAAGATCCTGCTCAGAGAGCCTATCAGGGAAGAAAACGGGAAGGAGATCGGCATTATCCGCATTGAAAATGTAAAGAGCATTACGGACTATATCAGCCGTATTGATGAAATGATAGAACGAAAAGGAGAATGGCTATGGCGCTGAAGAAGAAACCGGTCACAGGGATGAAAGATATCATGCCTGCTGAGATGGAAATCCGGGATTATGTGATCGGACTGATCAAAGAAACTTACGGGACATTCGGGTTTTCCTCCATGGAAACCCCGTGTGTGGAGCATATTGAGAATCTCTGCAGCAAGCAGGGAGGAGATAACGAGAAACTGATCTTCAAGATCCTGAAAAGAGGCGAGAAACTTAAGCTCGATCAGGCAAAGGATGAGGCGGACCTTGTGGACGGAGGGTTGAGATACGACCTGACTGTACCGCTGTCACGGTATTATTCCAATCACGCGAATGAGCTTCCGTCTCCGTTCAAGGCGCTGCAGATGGGAAATGTATGGCGCGCGGACCGTCCCCAGAGAGGGCGTTTCCGCCAGTTCATGCAGTGTGACATCGATATCCTGGGAGAGCCTTCAAATCTGGCGGAGATCGAGCTGATCCTGGCGACGACGGCGCTGCTTGGAAAACTGGATTTTAAGAACTTTACCATCCGGATCAATGACCGCCGGTTCCTGAAGGCCATGGCGGCGTACAGCGGATTTGAGGAAAAGGACTATGACAATGTGTTCATCACACTGGACAAGATGGACAAGATCGGTCTGGAAGGTGTGGCTGCGGAACTGAAGGAGAACGGTTATGCGCAAGAGTCGGTGGATAAGTATCTGGCACTGTTTCAGGAGATTACGGACGATGTGGAAGGCGTTCGTATGTGCAAGGAGAAATTACAGGGCTTTCTTGCGCCTGAAGCGGCGGATTCACTGGAGATGATCATCACCAGCGTGGAGAGCGCCAAAGAGGCGGAGTTCCGGATGAAGTTCGATCCTACACTTGTGCGGGGCATGTCCTACTACACGGGTACTATCTTTGAGATCTCCATGGATGAGTTCGGCGGAAGCGTGGGAGGCGGCGGACGTTACGACAAGATGATCGGAAAGTTCACCGGCCAGGATACTCCCGCCGTTGGATTCTCCATCGGATTCGAGCGTATCGTCATGCTGCTCATGGAGCGCGGTTATCAGGTGCCCACCAGGAAAGAGAAGAAAGCTTTCCTCATCGAGAAGAACATGCCTCAGGCAGGTATGCTCAAGGTACTTTCTCTTGCCCGTGAAGAACGCAAGGCAGGAAAACAGGTGATGATCGCCAATATGAAGAAAAACAAGAAATTTCAGAAAGAACAGCTTGCAGAACAGGGATATTCAGAGATTGTAGAAGTTTATCGAGATTCTGTGGAGAGTTTGTAAAATATTCAGACAGTTAGTTGCGTGAGGTGCCGTGTACCTTCGACAAAGTACACGGCACCTCCTGAGGAAAGAGAGGTATACCATGGCTGAATCAATGCAGGGATTAAAGAGGACGCACCGGTGCGGTGAGCTGTCTGCTGCGAATGTAGGCGAGACAGTGACCATCATGGGATGGGTGCAGAAGAACAGAAACAAGGGCGGACTGGTGTTCGTGGACGTGCGTGACCGTTCCGGGATCATCCAGGTGGTCTGTGAGGAAGGAAAGACGGATCCGGCACTCCTTGAGAAGGCGGCTTCCCTTCGTGCGGAATATGTGGTGTCATTTGTGGGAACTGTGGCAAGGCGTTCCGGCGCGGTAAACGACAAGATCGCTACGGGAGAGATCGAGATCATACCGAGTGAACTGAGAATCCTGTCAGTTTCTCTTACTCCGCCGTTCCAGGTGGAAGAAAATTCAAAGACAAAGGAAGAGGTCCGTCTGAAATACCGTTATCTTGATCTGAGAAGGCCGGATCTTCAGAGAAATCTGATGATGAAGAGCCAGGTCATGACTCTGACACGCCAGTTCTTCGCTGAAGAAGGATTCATCGAGATCGAGACGCCCATGCTTGGCAAGACAACACCGGAGGGGGCCAGAGATTACCTTGTTCCCAGCAGGATCCATCCGGGAAGTTTCTACGGACTTCCCCAGTCTCCGCAGCTGTATAAGCAGCTTCTGATGTGTTCGGGATTCGACCGCTATATCCAGATCGCGAGATGTTTCCGCGACGAGGATCTGCGCGCGGACAGACAGCCGGAATTTACTCAGATCGATATGGAGCTGTCCTTTGTTGACGTAGACGACGTGATCGATGTAAATGAGAGATATCTTGCAAAACTGTTCAGGGAAGTGCTGGATGTGGAAGTGCAGCTTCCGATCCAGAGAATGACCTGGCAGGAGGCAATGGACCGCTTCGGTTCCGACAAGCCGGATCTCAGGTTTGGCATGGAGCTGACCAATGTGACCGACGTGGTGAGAAACTGTGGCTTCGGAGTGTTTACCGGCGCGATTGAAAATGGCGGCAGCGTCCGCGGTATCAATGCAAAAGGGCAGGGCGGCATGCCGAGAAAGAAGATCGACAAGCTGACTGCATTTGTGAAAGACTACGGCGCAAAGGGTCTGGCATATATTGCGATCCAGGAGGACGGCACAGTAAAATCATCCTTCGCGAAGTTCATGAGTGAAGAGGAGATGGCAGCGCTGATCAGCGCCATGAATGGAGAGCCGGGGGACCTGCTCCTGTTTGCGGCGGATAAGAACAAGGTAGTATGGGACTCTCTGGGCGCACTGCGTGTGGAGCTGGCACGTCAGCTTGAGCTTCTGAACAAAGACGAATACCGTTTTGTATGGATCACAGAGTTCCCGCAGTTTGAGTGGAGTGATGAGCAGAACCGCTATCTGGCGATGCATCATCCGTTTACCATGCCGATGGAAGAGGATCTTCCGCTTCTGGAAAAGGGAGAACTGGGGAAAGTACGCGCAAAGGCGTACGATATCGTCCTCAATGGAAATGAGATCGGCGGCGGAAGCGTCAGGATTCATCAGGATGATATCCAGGAGAAGATGTTTGAGGCTCTTGGATTTACGAAGGAGCAGGCTCACAGTCAGTTCGGGTTCCTGCTTGACGCGTTTAAGTACGGAGTCCCGCCGCACGCAGGACTTGCCTACGGACTTGACCGTCTTGTCATGCTCATGGCAAAACAGGACAGCATCCGCGATGTGATCGCGTTCCCGAAGATCAAGGACGCATCCTGTCTGATGACAGAGGCGCCCACACCGGCGGATGACAAGCAGCTGGAAGAACTGGGGCTTGAAGTGAAGGCGCAGCCGGAAAAGGCGGAGTGATTTTCCGGAGCGTGTAAAAATTGCAGATCGTGAGGAAAGGAAATAATGAAAGTGCTTAGACATAGAAAATGGACCCTGTGTTTGGTGATCATCTGTTTCCTTTCCTTTTTTGCGCCCTTTTCTCTCGAAAGTGACACGGATCTCGGAAAAATACACAAAGATACGAGAAAAATCTCCGCGTTTGTCCGGTTTCCTGTTCCGGAAACATTTTCGACTGACAGAAATGATATTCAGGATCTGACATCTGTATTAAAGGAGGCGGCGGAAACAGGCCGGCTTGTGACGGAGACGGGATGGAGGAGGAAGCAGACCGGTTTCATGAACTGGACGCCCCTTCTTCCTTCAGCCGCGAAGGTATCTTTCGGGGGAAAAGACGCGTCTTTGCCGGGCTCCGTCAAGAGAAGAGAGAAGCCTCCGGGCAGGACGGCGGTGATGTTGGAGATCCTTTATGATAAGGATGGAAAAAAGAAGTGTTTCCCCGGATTTGAACACAGTCAGGACTGCAGGAAAAAGTGGTCCTGATAAAATGGTAAAATGTGAGGGAAAGGAAATGAAAAAAATAATAGAAAAACATAATCGTGTAAAGTTCGGGATGATCCTCATTGCTATCGGTGTTGTATACGGTGATATCGGGACGTCTCCGATGTATGTGATGAAATCTGTCATCGCCGGGAACGGGGGCATCACGAATATTAACCGGGATTTTATCCTGGGAGCTTTATCGCTGGTCATATGGACCATCACCCTTCTGACGACAGTGAAGTATGTTCTGATCGCCATGAAGGCAGACAATCACGGCGAGGGAGGGATTTTTTCCCTTTTCAGTCTGGTAAGGAAACAGGGCAGGTGGCTTGTTTGGCCTGCTATGATAGGAGGAGCAGCACTCCTTGCAGACGGGGTACTTACCCCGGCAGTGACAGTGACGACAGCGATAGAAGGTATACGGAGTATTCCGGCGATGGATCTTTTCCTTGGTGAAGGGCATGATAAGATCACGGTCATAACGCTTGTTGTCATCTGTATACTTTTCCTGATCCAGAGGGCGGGCACCAATGTGATCGGAAAGATTTTCGGACCGGTGATGATGACATGGTTTCTCTTTCTTGCAGTGGCGGGGATATACAGGATGGGAGGACATCTCTATATCCTTCAGGCGCTGAATCCGGTATGGGCTGTCCGTATCCTGCTCAGTCCTTATAACAGGGAAGGATTTATGATTCTGGGAAGTGTCTTTCTTGCGGCAACGGGAGCGGAGGCGCTGTATTCGGATATGGGGCATGTGGGGAAGCAGAGTATCTATTTTAGCTGGCCATTTGTGAAGATCTGCCTGATCCTGAACTATCTGGGACAGGGGGCCTGGCTGATCGAGAACGCGGGGAATCAGGCGCTTTCATCCATTGAGGATCTGAATCCGTTTTTCCTGATGCTTCCGGAGCAGATCAGACCCGCGGCAGTGCTTCTTGGCGCGGCAGCAGCAGTGATCGCATCGCAGGCACTGATCAGTGGTTCCTTTACACTGGTGTCGGAAGCGATCCGTCTGGATCTGATGCCTCATATGCAGATCATCTATCCATCACGCACAAAGGGACAGCTCTATATCTCGCTTGTCAATACTGTTCTATGGATCGGATGTACCATCATAGTGTTGTATTTCCGTACCAGCGCCAGGATGGAGGCGGCGTACGGTCTTGCCATTACGCTCACCATGCTTATGACGACTCTGCTCCTGACGGCATACCTGACAAAAGTGAAGAGAAATCCTGGTGCGGCAGCACTTCTGGCGGTTGCATTCGGGGCGCTGGAGTGTGTGTTCTTTTTCTCCAGTCTGGGAAAATTCTTCGCAGGAGGATATGTGGCGATGCTGATCGCCATGTTGTTGCTCCTTGTCATGTATGTGTGGGATAAAGGAACCCAGGTGGAACAGATGCAGAGCGTGCGGCTCAGGATAAAAGACTATATCCCAAAGCTGAGGAAGCTGAAGAATGATGTCGCTATTGACATGAAGAGTGAGAATATGGTCTTTATTATCAAGGAAAAAAATCCGGAATATGTGGACCGGGATGTCCTCTATTCGATCCTGGACAAAGAACCGAAGAGGGCGCAGGCGTACTGGTTTGTGCATATCTATGTAACAGACGAGCCCTATACATCAAAATACAAGGTGGAAAATTATGGTACGGATTTTGTGTTCAATGTGGGGTTATTCCTTGGGTTTAAGGAACATCAGAGAATCAATGTGTATCTACGCCAGATCGTTACAGAGATGATCGAGAGCGGCGAACTGCCCAGACAGAATAAGAAATACTCCATCTATCAGGAAACGTCTGTGGGGTCATTCAAATTCTGCATGATCAGAAAAACACTGATTCCGGAAAGCGATGTGTCGCCGGCGCAGAGAATCGCCATTTCGTTGAAATACGCTATCCGGCATATCGCGGGATCGCCGGAGAGATGGTACGGACTGGAAAACTCATCCATGATGATCGAGTATGTGCCATTGTTTATCCAGGAGAAGGTGATGCATCCTCTGGAACGTTTCCGGCCAAGGAAAAAAGAGATCATAGAGAAAAGCTGATATAAAGTTTTTGGGTTGCCCGGCTATTGCCGGGCAGCCTTTTTGCGCTGCAGGCAGCTGTTTGTGATATTCTTTCGATGTTTGTATTCCAAGCCCTCTTTGGGGGCCTTCGTTTGTGTAATAATCAATATTATCTGACCAGAGGGGAGAAAAGCAATGTACACTGTCAGGAATAAAATATAGAAAGCAGGATATTCTGAGGATGATTGCCGAAATTTTCTCCGAAGATCGTGAGGCCTCCTTTGTTCCTGGCATTTTCGGCGATCCCAATCCGCACGGTGATGAAGGGGGAGCTTTCCAGATGCAGGTCTTCCAGAGAGATATCCGACAGTTTTTCGCCGTCCATCCCGGTATCGTTGTGAGTGATGCGAAGGTGCTTGAGCAGTCCGTACTGACTGTACTTTTCATCCCACCACTTTGGGGTTAACTTTCCCCGGACGTCAGAGTAGTTGCCGGGGCTGGTCCAGGTTCCTACGTTGATATTATTGATATAAAAGGAGATATCGCTTGGCCAGGTGTTGTTTGAAATCGGAAACTCAGAGGCAATCTCCAGAGATAATTCCAGCATTTCGGGATGCTGGTCAGATTCCAGTGGATTGGGGATGCGATATTCCACATAACCGTCAGAAAACCAGAGAAGAGACGCGTGTATACGCTCATTTGCGACAAACACTCTGGGATCGTCCAGGCGCCCTATGATCGCCTCTTTGCTTGCGAGTCCGCAGCTGGGAGTGGCTGAAAAATCTGAAAAATACCCAAGTTTGATCTCCTGCTGTATTTTTTTGTATGGCAGATAGATCTTTTTCGGAAAAGTGATGTTGATCTTATCTACACGGAGTGTATATACTTTTTCCCTGCCGTCGGAGGAAGCGTACGTTTTACTGAGATGGATGAGGTTTGCGTCCTCCAGGATCTTTATGTGTCGGGACATGATCGCTTTACTGATATTCATGATCTGTGCCAGGCGGCTGACTGTGGAGGGGGTGTCTGCGAGGTGGTTGAGGATCTGAAGTCTTGTTTCCGAGGCCAGAGCTTTATAAACGATCAGTGAATTTTGGTCCAGATATAACTGCATTCTGTGTACTCCTTTAATTGTGCTTTTTATTGTTCTAATATTAGTATAATATATTTGGAGAAAAAATCAATACAATTAAATAAGTTATAAAAAATGTTAACTAATATTTGTGATAAATGCATATGAAAATGAGTTGACAATGCGTATATATGGTGGTATTATATGAAATATAAAGAATATGGGCCCTGAAAAAACAAAAAATATGAAACTAAAAATCAAACAAAAGGAAGAAAAAGTAAACTAAAAAGTAAACTAAAAGTAAAAAGGAACAGGAGAAAAGATATGAAAAGGAAGATTCTTGCGGCAGGCCTTGCCTTTGCCCTGCTGACGACAAGCGCTCTTACAGGATGTTCTGGTGGAAACAGCGATTCGAAAGAAAGCGGGAAATCAGATGGAGAGAAGACGGTGATCACATTCTGGAATGGGTTTACCGGATCGGATGGTGAAACTCTTGAGGCACTGGTGGACGAATACAATGAGACGAACGATAAAAACATCGAGATTGAAATGAGCATCATGCCGTGGGATACGTTGTATCAGAAACTTTCAACAACACTTGCGGTCGGTGAAGGACCGGATATCGTCGCTATGGCAACGGAACGTATCAGGACCTATGCTGAGCCCGGAGCTTTTGTCCCGGTAGATGATGCCTATACGGACGGGTACATCGAGGAGGATGCAGTGCCGGAAGTGTTGAAAGAGAATCTGAAATATGACGGCAAGTATTATGGTGTGCCAATGAATATTGCGTCACTTCTGCTTTATTACAACAAAACGATCTTCGAGGAGGCAGGTCTGGATCCGAATTCGCCGCCTGCTACGTGGGAGGAACTGGAACAGTATGCACAGCAGATCGTGGATAAGACAGATAAATATGGATTTGATATGGCCGTGAAAGATACGACTCCAATGTGGTGTATCATGCTCTGGGGGAACGGAGGAGATTACATCCAGGATGGAAAGGCTGTATTTAACAGTGAGCAGAATGTGGAGACGATCACCCGGTGGGCAGAGAACATCAGAGACAAGGGATTTGGACCGGAAGTCCTTACGGGCGGAGAGATCGATAAGCTGTTTGAAAGCCAGAAACTTGGAATGTATTTCTGCGGACCATGGGCGACAACCGGACTGAAGAACGCAGGTATTGATTTCGGGGTTGCTCAGGCTCCGGCAGGACCGGCAGGACAGGTGACCCAGGCGAACGCGGTGGGCATGTATCTCACGTCATCCAGCGAACAGAAAGAAGCGGTATATGATTTCTTCAGATGGTGGAATACAAAAGATACACAGGTGAAATGGAGCCTGGGTACAGGTTTCCCGCCGGCAAGGACAGATATGGCTGATGATGAGAGGCTGAAGGAAAATCCGTATATAGCAGAGTTCTCCAAGCCCATTGAAAATGGAAGCAAGATGTATCTGCAGCAGCTGTCCAACTTCTCGGACATCGACACGCAGGTGATCGTTCCGGCGTTTGAAAAGATCCTGCTTGAAAATGCGGATGTCAAGGCTACTTTGGATGAAGCGAATAAACAGATGGAAGAAATGATCAAATAACAGGTGGTCTGTCTGCCGGATCTTCTGTTGAGAATTTGAAGGAGGGGCTGAAAATGCCCCTTCTGTTATATAGGAGAGTGTATACGATGAAGAAAAAATCATCGCTGGGAAAAGCGAGAGAGCGTGCGGGACTTCTTTTTGTCCTGCCATCTATGACGATATTGACGATATTTGTGTTTATTCCGCTTATTATATCGTTCGTTTTCAGTTTCTTTAAGTTTGACATGATGTTTAATAACTTCGAATTCCAGAAGCTTGACAATTATATACGGCTGTTTCAGGATGGAAAGTTTTTTAACGCACTGTGGAATACCGTATATTATACTGTGTGCACAGTTCCTGTGCAGATCATGATCTCTCTGATCGTTGCGATCCTGATAAAAAAGCAGAGCTGGTTTAACAGCTTCTGTAAAACCGTATTTTTCATACCGGCGATCTGTTCGATGACGGTCATATCGATCATATGGAGCTTTCTGATCAATAAAGATATCGGAATGTTCAGCTACTGGCTGGAACTGCTGGGATTTGAGATGGTGGATCTTTTGAACAGTCCGGTATGGGCTATGCCTACAGTCATTCTCGTAGGGATCTGGAAAAACCTGGGGTTTTATATGGTGATCCTTCTTGCCGGGCTGAACGGTATTGACGAATCTTATTACGAGGCAGCTGTTATGGACGGGGCGGGAGCTTTTCAGAAGTTCAGAAAGATAACGATCCCGATGATGATGCCGACGCTGAGTTTTACGGTCGTCAACTGTATCATAGGTTCTTTCCAGGTCTTTGACCAGGTGTATGTTATGACAAAGGGAGGTCCTCTTTTTAAGACGCAGACACTCGTCCAGCTTATTTATAGTACCGCATTTGAGTCTTTTGACATGGGATATGCCTCGACCATAGCGGTGGCACTTTTTGCCATCACATTTGTAGTGTCGGTTCTGACATTTAAGCATATGACGAGAGAAGAGGACAACATCGCATAGTGAGAAGGAGAAGAAAAATGAAAAGAAAAATCAAAGGAAGCCTGCTCGGGAGAATGATCTCACTTCTTGTGCTCCTGCTTCTGGTGTTTATCATACTGTATCCCTTTATCTGGATGGTAGTGACATCCTTTAAAGCGGAAGCGGATATCGTGTCGTGGCCGCCGAAGCTTTTTTCAGGAGAGTTCGGGCTTCAGTCATATAAGGATATCTGGGAGCGCATCCCGTTTTTGACATATTACAGGAACACGATCATTTTTGCGCTTTCTGTTTCGCTGATCTCGCTTACTTTTGACACAATGGCGGGATATGCATTTGCAAGAATCGATTTTAAAGGGAAAAACATCATGTTCCTTCTCGTTATGGGGACATTGATGGTGCCGTTTCAGGTCATCATGGTTCCGCTGTTTGTTGAAGTGTATAAAATGAACCTTATCAACACATATCTGGGGATGATCCTTCCGCGTGCTACGAATGCATTCGGCATCTTTATGATGCGGTCCTTCTTCATCTCACTTCCAAAGGGGCTGGAGGAAGCCGGACGCATCGACGGCGCCGGAGAATTCAAGATTTTCCGGAAGATCATGCTGCCTCAGTGTAAAGCGGCCGTTATCTCGCTGTTTATCTTCCATTTTATGTATCAGTGGAATGACCTTCTTTATCCTCTTATCATGACGACTGATGACAGCCACAAGACACTTCCGGCAGGAATCGCGTCGTTTATGGGAACACATGTGGTTGAGTACGGTGTCATTATGGCGGGGGCGTGTCTGTCGATCCTGCCGATCCTGATCGTATATCTGTTTGCGCAAAAGCAGTTTGTTCAGGGAATAGCAATGTCTGGAATGAAAGGATGATTGATCGGATGAGGAGAATAAATGTAGAGATCACAGAAAATACCAAAGATATGAATCCCCTGATCTTTGGACATTTTGTTGAGTTTATGAGAGACTGCATTGACGAGGGAATGTGGGCGCAGGTGTTGAAGAACCGCGGGTTTGACAAGAGAAAAGACATACCGGAAGGTGTGGTGGACGGGAACCCGGAAGTCGCGGAGGGCTGGGTGAGGACCGGCTCAAAAAATACATTTGAGATTGAGCTGGATGCGGAAGAATCCCTTGCAAGGGATGGGCATGCTCAGCGGATCAACTGTTACAATGCGTATGATGGATATGTAGGGATCGCCCAGAACAATCTGTATCTTGAAAACAAAGAGTATTCGGGATATATCTGGATGAAGGCTTCCGGCAATGTGGAGGTTGAGGTCTGCGTTCGTGAGAAAGAAGGCGGGAAAATTTTCTCCGAAACTTTCCGGGTGGATGATGCATGGAAAAAATATGAATTTACGTTC
>DWVT01000090.1 GCA_019120075.1 Candidatus Mediterraneibacter excrementigallinarum | reverse complement strand
TTTATGATGCCAGGGTCAAAAGGTCTAAGCCCACATGAGCTTGCTCATAAGTGGGTGAAAGACCTTGGGACCCGCCCCGATATGAGCATAAAAGTGGGATGTATATCCCACGATATGCGAATATTGGGGAGGATTGTGAGAGTGCGAAGCACGGAACAATCCGTAGGCATCGCGGTTGGGGGCTTTTGACCCCAACATCATTTTATAGATATAAGCGGAGGTTTACGGATGAGACAGAGTCCCGGAAATGGCATGGAGCTAAAACGCAACAATAAGATCAGAACGGCGAAGTTTATTTCTGACCGGCGGAAGACTTCAAAGGCGGAGATCGCTGCCGGTCTGAAACTGAGCATGCCGACTACTCTCGCCAATGTAAAGGAACTGATTGAGGCGGGGATCGTTGTGGAGGAGGGAACGTATGAATCCACCGGCGGACGAAGGGCAAAAGCACTGTCCATCAGAAGGGAGGCAGGCTATGCTGTCGGCGTCGACATTACAAACAACCACATCACCATGGTGATGGCGGATGCCAGGAAGGATATTGCGGCGTCGGAGAGGATCCGGCAGCCCTATGAAAATACACCGCAGTATTATGACCTCCTGATCCGGACGGTTTCCGGGTTTATCTGCAGACAGGAGATAGATCCGGACAGGATCGCAGGCATCGGCTTTTCGCTTCCGGGGATCGTGGACCGGGGGCAGGACCTTCTGATACGTTCTCACACACTGCAGGTACAGAATGTCAGTATGAAATCTGTGGGAAATGCCCTTGGCTATCCATTTTCCGTGGAAAATGACGCGAACAGTGCGGCGTTTGCGGAACTTGGAAACATGATCCGGCCTGCGTTCCGCCCGTCAGACAGAAGTTTATCCGACTATTCTTTACCCGCCGGCTCCTTCTCTGAGAATCCCCTGACAGACGCGGTCTACCTGTCGCTGAGCAATACGGTGGGAGGCGCGGTCTATATGGGAGGCGCCCTCTACCGGGGCGGTAATTATAAAAGTGCAGAGTTTGGCCATATGGTGATCGAGAAGAATGGAAGACCTTGCTATTGTGGGAAAAAAGGGTGTATGGATGCCTACTGCAGTGCTCTGATCCTGCAGCGTGCGGCAGGAGGAAGCCTGGAAAAGTTTTTTGGGATGGTAAGGGAAAAGGATTCCGGTGCCGTGCAGGTCTGGGAGAGATATCTTGACGCCCTTGCTCTGTCTGTGACAAACCTGAGGATGATCTTTGACTGTCCGCTTGTTCTGGGAGGATATGTGGGAGGATATCTGGGTGAGTTTATGCCGCAGCTTTCGAGAAAAGTGATGGAATATAATAATTTTGATCCGGATACTTCTTATCTGTATACCGGAAAATATAAATATGAGGCTTCTGCCTATGGGGCAGCCCTGGCGTTTATAGACGCTTTATTTGAGAATGTATAGGCTGCAGGTGGAATTCTGAGAATCAGATGCACAACGTTTCTTTTGAAGAGGTTTTGTTCTTAAAGAAACGTCGTGCATTTTTTGTTTAAACTATTGACATTTTATGGTCTGTGAGCAATAATCTAATTACTTTAATAAAACATTTAATAAAAGAAAGAGGAGAAGAGACCATGGAAGGAAAAATGAAAACAGCAGTGATGCTCGGGATCGGAAAGATGGGATTTGAGGAGCGCGATATACCGGTGCCGAAGGATGATGAAGTGCTTGTTAAGCTGGAGTATGTAGGGATTTGCGGAAGCGATCTTCACTACTATGAGAGCGGGGCTATCGGGGATTATGTTGTGAAGCCACCGTTCGTGCTGGGACATGAGCCGGGCGGCACGGTCGTGGAAGTGGGCAGAAACGTAAAACATCTGAAGGTCGGGGACCGGGTGGCACTGGAGCCGGGGAAGACATGCGGACACTGTGAATTCTGCAAGACCGGCAGATACAATCTCTGCCCGGATGTGATCTTCTTTGCCACACCGCCGGTGGACGGGGTGTTTCAGGAATATGTGGCCCATGAAGCAGATCTGTGCTTTAAGCTTCCGGAGAATGTGAGCACCCTGGAAGGGGCGCTGATCGAACCTCTCGCGGTCGGTTTTCACGCAGCGATCCAGGGAGAGGCCCATCTGGGACAGAAAGCAGTTGTCATGGGAGCTGGATGCATCGGCCTGGTGTCCATGATGGCGCTGAAAGCGCGGGGAGTGAGCGAAGTCTATGTTGTGGATGTTATGGATAAACGGCTTGACAAGGCGATGGAGCTGGGAGCGACAGGCGTGATCAACGGTGCAAAGGAGAATGTGGAGGAGAGAATCAGTCAGATCACAGACGGAAAAGGAGTTGACCTTGTGATCGAGACAGCCGGAACAGAGATCACGACAAGGCAGGCGGTCAGCATTGCGAAAAAGGGTTCCAATATCGTGCTTGTGGGATACAGCAAGACCGGTGAGATGACTCTGCCCATGAGCCTTGTCCTTGATAAGGAACTGACGTTCAAAACTGTGTTCCGCTACAGACATATCTATCCCATTGCGATTGAGGCAGTGGCTGCTGGAAAAGTGAATCTGAAAGGAATCGTGACAAACATCTTTGATCTGGATGATGTTCAGAACGCGATGGATCAGAGTGTGAACAATAAGGCGGATATTGTGAAAGCAGTGATCCGGATCTGAAAAGGAAATTTTTGGAGTGATCGGAAGGAACATGTGAGGCCAGGGGAGGGATCAATACCGGCTCCTGAAGAAAAATGCATGAAAAGATCTTGAAAATTTCAAAAAATACATTTAAAAAAGCGAAAAAACCCAATTTCTTTATAAAAAATGCAGGAAAGCATTGACGAACTGCCAGAAGTTATATAAAATAACACACAGTGAGCAAAAAAGCAAGAAAAAGAAAGTGGAGGAGTCCTGCAATGACTGCATACAAAGATTTAAGTAGGGAAGAGTTACTGGAAATCAAGAGTGGACTGGAAGCCCAGTTCGAAGAAGTGAAGGCCAAAGGTCTGAAACTTGATATGTCCCGCGGAAAACCGTCCGCTGAACAGCTGAATCTTTCAATGGGGATGATGGATGTACTGAACAGCAAGGCAGATCTGATCTGTGAAGACGGAGTGGACTGCAGAAACTACGGCGGCCTGGATGGAATCACGGAGGCGAAACAGCTTCTGGCGGATATGATGGAAGTGCCGAGAGACAATGTGATCATTTTCGGCAACTCCAGCCTGAATGTGATGTACGATACAGTTGCCCGTGCAATGACACACGGTGTGATGGGAAGCACTCCGTGGTGCAAACTGGACAAGGTAAAATTCCTCTGCCCGGTTCCGGGATATGACAGACATTTCGGCATCACAGAGCATTTCGGTATTGAGATGATCAACATCCCGATGACTCCCACCGGACCGGATATGGATCTTGTTGAGAAGTACGTGAATGAGGATCCGGCAGTGAAGGGAATCTGGTGCGTGCCGAAGTACTCCAATCCGCAGGGGATCACATACTCGGACGAGACAGTATACCGTTTCGCAAATCTGAAGCCGGCAGCAGAAGATTTCCGTATCTTCTGGGATAACGCATACTGCGTACATCATTTATATGAAGATAAGCAGGACTATCTGCTGGAGATTCTGATGGAGTGTAAGAAAGCGGGAAATCCGGATATGGTATACAAATTTGCATCCACATCCAAGATCAGTTTCCCTGGATCCGGAATCGCCGCAATGGCTGCTTCCGAAGCAAACTTAAATGATATCAGAGATATGATGAAATATCAGACGATCGGTCATGACAAGGTAAATCAGCTCCGCCATGTGAGATTCTTCAAGGATATTCACGGAATTGTAGAGCACATGAAGAAACACGCCAATATCATGAGACCGAAATTTGAGGCTGTCATCGATGTGCTGGAGAGAGAACTGGGCGGTCTGGAGATCGGTTCCTGGATCAAACCTCTGGGTGGATACTTTATCTCCTTTGATTCTCTGGACGGCTGCGCGAAAGCGATCGTTGCAAAGGCAAAAGAGGCAGGTCTGGTCATGACGGGAGCTGGCGCTACCTATCCGTACGGCAAAGATCCGCACGATAGCAATATCCGTATCTCTCCGTCCTATCCGACTCCGGAAGAACTGTCTGTAGCGGCAGATATCTTCGTACTCAGCGTAAAACTGGTAAGCATCGATAAGATTCTGGAGAGCAAATAAGCCTTTGAAGCTTATGGGTTATTAAGTATTGTAATCAAAAGTTATCAATATAGAAAAGGAAGGCGCTTCCGCAGATCACGGCAAAGTCCGTGACAGCAGAAGCGCCTTTTTGTCGTTCCTGTAACTTGATTTTAAATCCTTCCGGTCAGAACTTCCAGGGGAGGGGGCAGCGCCAAAGGCGCGCCCCTCCCGTCCGATTCTCATAAAACTGCCGACGGGGACAGCCCAGCCGGAGGTGTGTGCTGCTGGAAGGCTGTAGAACAACGCCGTCACTTAGCGCGCGTATTTTGCGCGCTTACGTGTCCGCTGCGCTTGTTCTCCAAGCGAGAGCGGGCCTGAGAGCAGTACACATCTCCGGCGTCCTGCCTCCCCGCCAGTTTTAGAATACACCCAGCATATGCTGCATTCCCAGACTCACCAGGGTGATCCCGACCCAGCAGCAGAATCCGGTGAAGATCGGTTTCCCTCCGGTGCGGACCAGCTTAACGATGTTTGTATTGATACCGATTGCAGCCATTGCCATGACAATAAGAAACTTGCTCAGTTCTTTCAGCGGAGCAGTGACTCCGGCAGGAAGCTGGAATACGGTAGTTACGACGGATGCAAGAACAAAAAACAGCACAAAGAAAGGAAAAGATTTCTTAAGACTGAAAGATGAACCTTCAGAGGACTTCTCTTTTCTTCCTCTGTAGATGGCGAGAGCAAGTGTGATCGGAATGATCGCAAGGGTTCTCGTCATTTTTACAATAGCTGCGGATTCCAGTGTATTGCTTCCGTGGATACCGTCCCATGCAGTGGCTGCTGCAGTGACGGAGGAAGTATCGTTTATGGCTGTTCCTGCAAACAGACCGAATCCTTCGTTGCTCAGTCCCAGGATGCCTCCAAGAGTCGGGAAGATCAGTGCCGCAAGCACGTTGAACAGGAAGATGACGGAGATGGACTGCGCCACTTCTTCATCAGATGCGTCGATCACCGGCGCGGTTGCCGCAATGGCGCTGCCGCCGCAGATAGAGGAGCCTACTCCTACGAGGATTGCATTGTTTGTACGCAGTTTCAGTACTTTGTACAGAATGTAGGAGATGATCAGCGATGTGGCGATCGTAGATATTATAATAGGAAGAGACTGTTTTCCCTTCGCCAGGATCTCTGTCAGGTTCATTCCGAATCCAAGGAAGACTACAGCTGCCTGGAGTATTTTCTTAGAAGTATAGTTTACGCCTGGCATAAAAGGCTCTTTCTTTGTCAGGATCAGCGTAAGAATCATT
>DWVT01000089.1 GCA_019120075.1 Candidatus Mediterraneibacter excrementigallinarum | reverse complement strand
CATATCATTGAGATTATTTTTTGTGACACTACCGTTGATCTTCACGTCAATACCGTACTCTTTCAGCAGACGGATCCCGCAGATTGCTTTTTCAAATCCACCGGGATAATGGCAGAGGTTTTCATACGCTCTGTCGTCTGCCCCATAAAGAGTAATATTGATCCGCCGAGGTTTATTTTCTTCAAAGAATTTCGCCCATTCTTCATTCAGAAGTGTGCCATTAGTATTGATTGTAAGAACCATTCCCATTTGTTTCAATCCTGTATACAGTCTTTTGAAATCCGGAAACATCAGAGGCTCTCCGCCGGTCAGAAGAAGAAAGAGAACTCCCGCCTTCTGCATTTCCCGTCCCAGACGGATCCATTCATCCACACAGTGGAGACCTCCCTTTTTCTCCGTCTCAGATCGGCTTAACCTGACATAGCACATCTCACATTTCATGTTGCAGAGGGGGAGAAGTTCCAGAGTACCATTAATAGGGCGCTGCAATTTTGAGGCTCTTGAAAGCATTATCTTTTCACCGGTCAAGTTAAAACCCGAAAATTCCATAATTTCCTCCTATCAAACTTTTTCTTCTTAACCCGGTTATTTTCTGTCTTACTATAGAAAAAGGACGGGAAAGAAAATTACTTTCACGTCCTATAATAGCTTTTCTACCATTTTTACAAATCAGGAACGGTTCGGGTGTCCCGGAACAGTATCCGAAACCCATCCCTGATGGTGCCATGTTCTGTTACCAGATGATGTTGTCCAATAAATATAGTCGTTAGACCCAACTGTACTAATATCGCGCACTTCACTGTAAGAATCATTTGTATATATGGTACAGGACAGATTTCCCAACCCATTTGTATTAATCTCAGTCATGGACTCAGCCACATTATTATTGTCGCTATCAACAAGCCATTGATGAGACGTTTGACCACAATAAGCCTCATCATGTGTTACACCAGACTGAACTGGGTTGCGATAAAAACTCCATTCTACGCTGTTTGCATTTCCAGTTGAACATTCCACGCCCCAACATACCGCCACATACTCATTTGCCTCAAATTCTTCAACCATCGCCATCGGTGTTTCCCATCTCTTCTTCATATACAATATACCTCCATTTCATCTGCCTTCATAAAAACTCTCTGACAAAGCGTTGTACATCGTCTATGATATCTAAGCTGAGTGTTATATTGATAACATATTTCATAACAGCATCCGCTTATGTACGGGATCAAAAGGCATTACGATTACATTCTTACCCTATAAGTCTACACCTTAATTTTTAAAAAGTCAAGCTGACATTGTCAGATTTAACCTAATTTTCACATTCCTCGCCGTCTTTACTGTATGATCTTGTACTTCTTCATCAGATCCACCCTGTGGTTCCCGATCTCAATACTCTCCATCGCGTCATTCCCGCCCATATCCTTCGATTCTTTCAGGTACTTCTTTATCCTGGACGCCCAGGCGACTGGCAGAAGAAACGGATATTTTTTCAGGTATGTATAAGTTCTCTCCATATATCTCCTGTCCGGAAAAAGAGTCTGGATCAGGGATGCTCCTGCCTTTTTCCCCTTCTTGTCCTCGCTCACAGCCTGGAGAGTGATATTACTGCTGTGCTTCCGGCTCATGCTGGAATCTCCGAACACGCCGCCTTCCAATAAGTCCTCCAGAAGATCACTGCTGTCTGCATTTATCGAGCGCCAACTCTCCGGATAGCATGCTTTCTCCGCATTAAAAGTAAGCTTTTTTTCTCCGATATCAAACAGGGACGCTGTAAAGACATCTGCATGGATCGCCCTGCACTTTTCCAGAAGATACTCCCAGTCGATATCCCTTCCATATGTTTCTGCGAAAACTGTAATGTCGCAGACCTGGCGGATTCCAAATCCACTGTGAAGGAAATGTTTAAATGCATGGAGGATCAGATAGAGGAGGTGATCCGTATGGCTCATTGTGTACACCGGCACGCCGTTTATCTCTTCCTGTATCTTTCGCTCAAAAACGCCTTCAAACAGACTGTTCAGGTTCCCATAAGCTGCTGACTCGGACGAGAAAAGTTCTTTGTGAAGTTCAATATGTAACATGCCTCCGACTTTATAGAACGGCACTTCGCCTTCTTCGTCCGGATTCATATCAGGCTCCAGCATCTCCATATTATTCGCGGCAAATACTTCACTGCACTTTCCAAACTGTTCCGACGGAATCAGTACGTCTTCGTCGCCGGAACATCTGTAATCAGGTTCCCGGTAAAGGTTCCGACAGATCAGGCCTTTTACGACCAGAGGCGTCAGCCCCTGCTCCAGAAGTTTTCCATATAATTGAAGGAATTCTCCCGTCTTTCTGCTCTGCGTCATAACCTGACGGACGACCTGATTCTTGATCATGTAAGCCAGTTCCTGCGGACAGGTCGCAAATGCAGGACACGAGTAAACAGCGTCATATATCATGGGCAGGATCTGATGATGCTGACACAGTCTGAAAAGTGTCTGCCAGTCTTCGGCAGATATACCATCCTCCCACTTTACTTTCTCACCATTCAGGAAGCAGCGGAATGCTTCCAGCATCTTCTCACTTATTGCGCTTTTTAACATATGTACCCTTCTTTAA
>DWVT01000088.1 GCA_019120075.1 Candidatus Mediterraneibacter excrementigallinarum | reverse complement strand
ATCATATCCGGTTCATAATAAGCGGGACGACGGTCAAAGAGTCGGATCAGCGACTGTAATGCAGTGAGGAGCCTGACGTACCGGTCATTTTCCGGACTGAAGAGAACAGCAGCAAATCCCAGGTCCTGAATAATGGGATCAACATATTTCCTGAATACGATACTTTCCTGGAAACCGTAAATCAGCCGCGGATCAAATGTAACAGAGAGATAAGAGCAGTCTTTTTTCTGAAACATGGAACCGCTGTGCAGTGCATTTGCGTTACAGAATAAAATATCCCCCTGCCGCAGATGGTAAACGGAACGATTTACATGATAAATGATTTCTCCTGACTGAATTACAGTAAGTTCTACTTCCGGATGCCAATGCCAGAGAAAAGTACCGGATTCGTAAATTGACAGTTGCTCTTTGCTTACAAGTATAGGGAATTCGGCTTCTCCGTGCTGTTTCAGTTCTTTTTGTGAGGGATTTGTTCGGATCTGCATTTTTATTCCTTTCTTAAAAAAACCCATGTCTCTGCATATAGAATAGCATATTTTCCGGTGTAAACGCAAAATATTCCTTGTTTCGCTCATGAAAATCAAGGTAATCAGTTATGGAATCATTAAAATATACAATATAACAAATGAAAGAGAGGTACGGTAAAATGGGATTACCAGAAAACGAAATTTTAGAACAAGTGTATGGAGAGAGTACAAGAAGTTTAGAGCGTTTTAAAATGCTCAGAAAAAATTTTGAAAAGTATTTCGGACATGATGAATGTGAATTTTTTTCAGCTCCCGGACGGTCAGAGATCATTGGGAATCACACTGATCATAACGGCGGAAAGATCATTGCGGCATCGATCAATATGGATACGATCTGTGCTGCCGCAGCAAACGGAACTTCCTGTGTACGTGTCATCAGTGAGGGCTACGCGGGAGAGATTCTCGTGGAGCTTGATCATCTGGAGAAAATATCTGCAGACTCCGGTACCATAGCGCTTCTTGCCGGGCTGATGGAAGGCGCAGATAAGCGGGGATTTCGAACAGGAGGATTCGACGCATATGTGACAACAGAAGTGATTCAGGAAGCCGGAGTCAGCTCATCTGCATCATTTGAAATGCTGATATGTGCAGTAATAAATGGATTGTTTAATGGTAACAGAATGGCATGCACAGATTATGCCAGGATCGGCCAATATGCAGAAAATATTTACTGGAATAAGGCATCAGGGCTTATGGATCAGATGGCGTGCGCAGCTGGTGGAGCCGTCCTGCTGGATTTTTCTGATAAGGAACAGATCAAATACGAAAATGTACCGCTTTCATTCCGTGAAATGGGCTATGAATTTCTGATTGTAAATACAGGAAAAGGGCATGCGGATCTGAGCGGGGAATATTCTGCCATACCGGAAGAAATGGCGGAAGCGGCGGCAGCTCTGGGTGTTGAAAGGCTTTGCGATTCGGATGAAGACACTCTGTTGAAAAAAATAGAACTGATTAAAAATGATCGGGCAGGGCTTCGTGCAATTCATTTTTATGAAGAAAATAAAAGAGTAGAAAAAGCAGCGGCCAGTATCAGGGAAAAGGATGCAAAACAGCTCCTTGAATTAATCAGCGAATCAGGAAGATCATCGTGGGAATTGCTTCAGAACTGCTGGTCAATGGAGAACCCAAAGGAGCAGAAGATAACACGGACACTGGCTCTCACAGAATTGTTTATAAAGAAGATTGGGGATGGTGCATGCCGGGTTCACGGGGGAGGTTTTGCGGGAGTGATAATGTGCCTTATACCATTAAAAAATGTGAATGATTATAAATCATACATTTCAAAATATGTCGGCGAAGAAAATATATACAGCATTTCCATCAGAAGTGTGGGAGCTGTACAACTGTAAAGCATTATCGCTATGAAATGATTAAACTTTGATGAAACCGTCCTTCTGGGCAGTTTTTCAGTATTTCATGAGCCCGAAAATCATGGTATACTCTTCCTGTGAGGCATCTGAGTTCCTCATGAAAATGAATTTTACGAAAGAGCAGAAAATACTTTAAAGAATCTGGAGATAACTATGAGGATCGGCATCATTGAAGACGACAGACTTTTATGTCAGGCGCTGGAGATCGCCCTGCGGGAGGCAGGCTACGGGACGGCGAGCGCACATACGAAGAAGGAGGCACTCAGCCTGTTTGACGGGAAGGAGGACCTCCTTCTCATCGATATCGGGCTTCCCGACGGGGACGGAGTCCGCCTGTATCAGCAGCTTTGCAGGGAAGGAAAAGCGCTCCATGGAAATCCCCGGGAGGACAGGATCCCGGCAATCTTCCTTACGGCGAGGGATGAGGAGCGGGATATGCTCGCAGCCTTTGACGTGGGAGCGGAGGACTATGTGGTCAAGCCCTTCTCCATGAAGGTACTGCTGAAGCGGATCGAGGTCGTCCTGAGGAGGAAAAGTGAGGGCGGCATCCTTGTCTGCAGGGATCTGGAACTGTATCCGGAGCGGAAGCAGGTGTTCCTTTGCGGGAAGGAGATCAGTCTGACGGCAAAGGAATACCGGCTTCTGGAATATTTTATGAGAAATCAGGGGCAGGTGTTGACTATGGACAGCCTTCTGCAGGCGGTCTGGGGACTGGACGGAGAGTTCGTATCGGAGAATACGGTCAGCGTGACGATCCGCCGCCTGAGGAAAAAGATCGAGCCGGATATGAGCCGTCCGGTCTATATCCGAAACGTGTTCGGCCTGGGATACCGGATGGGAGAGTGAAAGGATGATGGGAACAGCAGCAGTTTTTGTGATCGGCCTGTGTATCGGCGGTGCCGTTGTGTATTGGCTCCAGAGGAGACAGAGAAAGCTGGAACTGAGAGAAATCGGGAAGATCGCGGAGGATATCATGAACGGGAAGCCCCTGAAGGCATCCGCTTCCGGAGAAGAGATGATGTACGGTAGGATCGAGCATCAGATGGTACGTGTCCAGGAGATGCTCCGGGGACGGACCGAGGAGGCGGAGAAAAGCCGGGACGAGATACAGAAGCTGATCTCGGAGATCGCCCATCAGATGCGGACGCCCCTTGCCAATATGGAGACATACACCGGCCTCCTGAGGGAGAGGATGGAATCGGGGGACGAGACAAAAATGCAGCCTCTTCTGGTTTATACTGCCGCCCTGGAAGAGAGCGGAAGGAAACTGCATTTCCTGACCGAGAGTTTTATCAAGATGTCCAGGCTGGAGCAGGGCATCATCCAGATCCGGAAGGAGGAGACAGACCTTTTGCAGACCGTGAAGAATGTATTAGGGCAGATCCAGAACCAGGCAGAGGAGAAACAGATCTGTTTTGACATTACATTTCCGGAAAAAGTGATCTGTCCCCATGACGCCAACTGGCTGGGAGAAGCGATCGGAAATCTTCTGGATAATGCAGTGAAGTACAGCTCTTCCGGAGGGCGGATCGAGCTGTCTGTCTGTGAAAATGAGATGTTCGCAAAGATCCGGGTGCGGGACTTTGGACTGGGGATCGATCCGGGTGAGGAGAATCAGATCTTTCGCAGGTTCTACAGGGGAAAACGGGTCACCGTCCAGGAAGGCTTCGGGATCGGGCTTTATCTGGCGCGGGAGATCGTGAGCCTGCATGGAGGATTCCTTCTGGCAAAACGGATGGAGCCGGGGCTTCTGATGGAGATCAGCCTTCCTGTAGAGTTGAAATACGATGTGAAAAAAGATACAGGACTGTCATAAGATTGTCAGAAATGTCCTGTATACTGAAAGCAAAGCAGCAAAGCGGATCATAAGCATCCGCTTTTTCCTTTGTAGGACAGCAGTTGTGTCAGCAGCGGCTCAGAACAGGAGGCAGTCATTATGGAAATGATAAATGCAGTAAATCTGAAGAAATATTATGTTACGGACACCTATGAGGTACATGCCCTGGACGGGGTATCCCTGTCCGCGGAGGATGGGGAGTTCCTGGCGATCATAGGGACCTCGGGAAGCGGGAAGACCACTCTTCTCAATCTTCTGGGAGGGCTGGACGTCCCCACTTCCGGCGGAGTATGGATCAGGGGAAACAGCCTGAAAGACATGGACAAAGAGGAGCGGACTATCTTCCGTCGGAGGAATATCGGTTTCGTATTTCAGCAGTATAACCTTGTCCCGGTGCTCAGTGTGTACGAGAATATCGTGCTGCCCCTCCGCCTGGACGGAGCAGAGATCGACGGGGAATTTCTGGAGGAGATTGTTTCACTCCTTGGCCTGGATGACAAGCTGGAGCGTCTGCCGGAGACTCTGTCAGGAGGACAGCAGCAGAGAGCGGCTATCGCCCGTGCTCTCCTGGTAAAGCCGGCCATCCTCCTGTGCGACGAGCCTACAGGGAATCTCGATTCAGCTACCAGTATGGAGGTGACAGGGCTTCTCAAGTCCTGCGCGCAGAGATTCCACCAGACTGTCCTGGTGGTGACCCATCAAGAGGAAGTGGCACAGCTGGCGGACCGGATCATCCGGTTGGAGGATGGTCGGATCCACAGACAGGACGGGCAGATCTGTGAGGAGGACGGCGGACAGAGCGACGGCGGATCCGGAAAGGAGCAGGAGTTATGAGAGACAGAAAGTTTACTCCGAATGACAACGGTTCTGTGATCCGGATGCTTTCCGGAAAGTATGCCCAATGTAACCGGGGAAGGAACCGGATCCTTCTGGGAGCGGTGATCCTGAGTATTGTGACGCTGACCATGGTATTCGGCATCTCTTACG
Organism: Candidatus Mediterraneibacter excrementigallinarum; assembly: GCA_019120075.1. Lineage (GTDB taxonomy): Bacteria > Bacillota > Clostridia > Lachnospirales > Lachnospiraceae > Mediterraneibacter > Mediterraneibacter excrementigallinarum. The sequence goes on along the minus strand of DWVT01000088.1, from coordinate 2,038 downwards.
GCAGGATCCGCGGGGAAGAACTGCGGGCTGTCCGGCAGGCAGGGACTGCGGCGTCGGGAATGATCCAGGGCGCTGACAGCTCACAGTATGCGGCAGTGCGGTCCCTGGGATATATCAGTGAAGCGGGAAGAAGTGTGACCGTGGGAGAAGCCCGGGAGGCGGATGAACAGACAGCGGAAGACACCGGGACTCTGTGCGTTGTCCGCTGGATGGACCGGGATGCCTGGGAGGAGATGGCGGTTCCCGCCTACACGAAGATCCGGGGATCTTATCCGCAGCAGGAGCAGGAGATCATGCTCTCGACCCGGGCTTTGAAATCTCTGGGTATCGACAGGCCCGAACAGGGGATGCAGATCAGTCTGAAAGTTTTTATCGGACTGTTCCGGACTGAGACAGAGACTTTTCAGCTTAGCGGCTGGTTTACGGATCATTCGGAAGATACAGAAGAGGCTTCCCCGGGTTATATCTCCCGGGCGAAGCTGGAAAACTGGGGATACGATCCGGATATGGAAGCGAATATCCTTTTCCGCCAGTCCGACGGGATGGACTGGCGTGAGACAGAAGAGAGGCTGTATGAGGACGTCCCCATGCAGGATTCCGCCCAGAAGATCACCGTGTCTGACACTTATGCCTGGGAGGCGGTCAACGAGATGACCGGCGGATACGGGATGGCGGCGTTCGGGGCGCTTGTGATCCTGAGCGGAATGTTCTTTCTGATCCATAACGTGATGCAGATTTCCATGATGGGGGATGTCCGTCAGATGGGGCTTCTCAATGTGATCGGAACGACAGAGAAACAGATCCGCAGGATCTATTATGGACAGCTTTTCCGTGTGCTGATCCCGGGAGTGATCGGCGGAGCAGTCCTGTCCGCAGGGGCTCTGCTGTTCCTCCTCCCGAAGATCCTGGGGGATCAGTACCTGAACCGGTACGGCGGATCAGAAGGACTTCAGATCTTCCGCCCGGGAATACTGGCAATGTCTGTTCTTTTCGCGGTGATGCTGCTTTTTGTATCCTCCTCGGGCGTGATCCGAAAAGCGGCGCGGGAGTCCTGCGCGGAGACAATACATTATACCGGGCTGGAAAAAAAGCGGCGGAGCAGAAAGAGCAGAGAGAAAAAGACCCGGGGCAGAAAATACCGTCGCAGGAGTCCCGGCGGGGAGATCCTGTTCATGGCATGGCAGAACTTGACGCGATACAGAGGAAGGTTTATTCTCACGATACTTTCTCTGTTCCTTGGAGCGGAAGCATTTCTCGGGGCAGTGGTGATCACGGACGGCAGCGATTATGTTCATGTGATCGAACAGCGGCCCGATTTTCTGATTGCCGGTCAGTTCGGGAACCCGGGGCAGGAATCGGGATACGGAAAGGAATATCAGTCCCGTGACGCGGGGGAGGATCCAATGCTTACGGAAGGAGATAACATTTTCCTGCTGTATGACAATGATTACGATGAATTTTCCCCTATTTCCCGTGAGGTGAGAGAACAGCTCCTCGGACTTGACGGGGTGGAGAGGGACAGATCGTATATCATGGAGGGAGCCTATATGACGGCCACCCTGTCCAGAAAGGGGATACGCCCTGTAGTGACAGATCCCGATATCCTGATCACAGAGGAAACACCGGAGAAAGGGAGCGTCGGATCTTCCTATTCCGAGAATACGGAGTGGGTGGTAAGCTCGGACGTGGATGTGATCCAGATCCTGTCGGATCAGGAAATCCGGGAGCTGAAAAGCTATGTGGAGAAAAACAGCCTTCCGGTGGATCTGGATTCGCTGGAAAACGGAACCGGGGTTCTGATCCTGCATGACCACAGACTCTCACGGGAACAGGAAAAGATGGCGGAAGAAAGTGTGGGAGAACCGGTGTATTTTACCGCCCTGTGTTCAAGAGAAGAAGCACAGGAGCGGAACCGTACGATCCTGGAGGAGGGCGGTTATGAGGAGGACTATAAGGGAGAAAGTTCAGAGATATTCCGGCTCAGCGGCTATCTGGATAACCGGGGAGAAGGGTTTCCGAAGATACGGCAGACCTGGCA